>JAFMIT010000069.1 GCA_017853815.1 Actinomycetota bacterium | reverse complement strand
TGAGCGACGTTAAATCGCCGATGGCGCTGCTGCCAATGTTGATGAGAAGAGTCTTACGTTCAGGATCGCAGCCGAGTCTCGCTGCAGCCTGATGGCGCTCGAGCCCAGCGTTGGCATGCGCATCAGTGATGACGCCAACGCGTTGTGCATCCGTGCGACCGGAGGTTGGACCAACGTCGTGGCTACTGCCGATGTCAGCTGGTTCAAGAATGAGGTCGAACCACTCTGATGCGTTCAAAGGTGACGTATCGGCGTCGGTGCGCCAAAGTCCGCGACGCATCCAGATGCGGGTCGCGTCGAGATGTCGCAGCGCATCGAGCAAACCGATGTACGGCACGACCCCGTCGAACACAATGGTGTCGGCCGCGACTTCTTCGGCAAGCGCAATGATGCGATCTCGCAAATAGCCTCCGTGCCATTCAGCTTTGGTGATCCACGGTTGGGTGTAGCTCGGGGCGTATTCGAGGTTGTCGGCCGCCGCCACATGGGCAGCCTGTGACAGCGTCAAGATCGTGCAGCGAACATCGTGAGGCAGATACTTGCTGATCGTGAGTTGCCGGATGAGGTGTCCGAGACCCCAACCGTTGCTCGTGACAAGCAGGACAGATTTAGGCATATGAATCGCCCACGTTCAGCCCACCATGGTTTCCAATGGTGGCTTGGGCTGCCGTGGCGCCGTTGTCGAGAAACGCTCGCGCCATTCGGGCAAAGTTGGTAGTGACGATTTCGCGATCGAGTTGCTGCGACATTTGTTGAGCCGCAGGTGTGGCCCGATCAATCCAGGTGTTGTCACTCAAAATTGACTCTAGCTGTTCGTCTGCATCGTAGATACGGCCAGCACCTGACGCCAACAAGTGAGTGCTGCCGGCAGAAGCGCGCGCCAAGACTGGCTTTCCAAAAGTCAATCCGAGTACGAGCGAACCGCTGTTGAGGGAATTGCGGTAGGGGATGACTGAAAAATCCGCCAATGTCAGAAGCGAGGCCACTTGTTCATCGGTGAGCATGCGCGGAATGACATGCAGATTGCTGGAGAACTCAGCCATCTCCCATAGCGGCGAATGCATCACCTCATCACCAGCCTTGCCGGCAATGATCATGGTGACATCTCGTGGGTGTTCGCGAGTCGCCGCTGTGAAATGTTCGGCGAATTCGTTGAGTCCTTTGTACGGCTTAATGCCGCCAATAATGACACCTACTTTGCCGCCTGCGGCGATTCCCCATTCAGCGCGGAGATTCTCCGAAGTGATAGTCGGAAAGTGGCCGTGGTAGCCAGCATGCTCTGCGCGCACGATCTTGTTCGCAGGAATACTGAAGTAGGGCTGGCAGAGAGCAGCCGTGTCTGGGCTCATGACATGCACAAGACCAGCACGACTAATGACCGCTTCGCGCACTCGAATGGCAGCTGATTGCTCATACGACTCATGAGGAAGAACGTTGTGAACCGTCCAAACGATTTGGGCACCTGCTTGTAGCGCACGATCAAGTTGGCGTTCAAATTCCGAAATCAACGACGCAGCGTCATGTGAGTTTCGTGCACCTGCAAGAACCACATTGAGCCAGTGCAGGTGGAGAACTTTGGGAAGATTTCGAGGCGCAGATTCGATGGCTTTGATGGAGGCTTCGATGGTGCGCGCCCCACGTACTTCGATTCCCTGTTGAGCAAAGTTTGAGTAGAGCAAGTCCTGGTACGGGTTGCCATACATGTGAGGTGCAAAAACCCAAAGCGCAACCGGATTTTTCGGCTTAGGAGGCAGCTTCGGATTCCAGGTGAGATGAGCGGGTTTGTTGAGCATCCGCGTCAAGATGATCATGCGCCAGCGCCGTCCAGAACAGAGAGTTGTTTCACCAACTGCGAATCTGCCGTGACTACCTGTGCGAAAGTGAGGAGAGCGGAGAACTTCACGTAAGAGCGCTGGGCACTTTCGGTTGAGGTGGGCCTTTTGTCGGCGATGGGAAGTCTGACGATAAAACTCGCACCTGCCCAGTCGGCGAGTGCCTGTGCAACTACCAAGCACTTGTAATCGGTCAGGGACGTGGGCGCCGCGATGACCACCGAAGGTGCGGCGTCTAGCTGATGGCTAAGCGAGGTTGCTAGGCGATCTAGCACGCACTCAGCAACCACTGGCGAGGGGTCATCGAACGTGAGTGAGAAGTTGCGATGGTTGAAACGGGCTTGTTCGAAAATGTCGCCAAAAAGATCTTCGCCGTTTTCGCTCACCACAACGGCGAAGTTTCGATTGCGGCCGAGCTGAGCGGCGTTGACCACTGCCTTCCAGCCGAGATCTGTCTGCGTGAGTTCTGACCAGGCGTGGTTTGCGGCTCGCACGGTCGAGGGGGTGGGATTGAGCCGGGCGATACGCATGAGAATCCCAGCAGGCTCAGCCACTTTGCCGCGTTCAATTTGGACTTGAGCCAACCGTCTCGCGTGGAATTCGAGGTACACCGGCGCCCGATCGAGGAGCTGCAAGATTGACTCTGCAAAGGCGAGTCGCGCGAGTCTGGTTTCTGCGTGGATCGCGACTGCGTACAACGGTGAAAGCAGTATCGCCCAACCGAGCTTCCACAGTTTCGCTGCAATCGCGCGCAACAGCTTGCGGCCACGATTCAACACTGCGCGGGGTGCGCCAGTGACCTTCCGCTTTAGCAGCAGAGTGATCGATGGCATGGATTCTCCCGGTGCTCGTCAGATGTTCTAGTTTACCGAGGACTGGTTTCTTGAGAGAGAGTCAACGCGCTACCAGCGGTAGACAACCACTTCCCACGGGCGCAGTGACAATGCCGAATCGAAGGCCGGCGCATCTTCGTAGTTGTGCATGACGGTGACCATGTCTGCTCGCGCGAATTCCAGAGTGCGTTCAATCGCTTCGTTTGACCAATTGGCGAGCACAAGCAGACCCTCATCGCCGAGTGTGCGGGTGAAGGCGTACACCTGAGAATCTGAGGGCAGCAACATCTCGAAGTCACCGAATGCCATGACACGATCTGTTTTGCGAAGCGCGATGAGCCGACGGTAGTAATGAAAAACCGAGCGTGGATCTCCAACTTGTTGTGCTGCATTGATGTGCTCGTGGTTTGGGTTGACGGCAAGCCAGGGCGTCCCTTTTGAGAAACCGGCGTCGACGGAGCCGTCCCACTGCATCGGAGTTCGTGCATTGTCGCGACCAAACTTCCGGAATCCGTTCATCGCGGCTGCCGTATCTCCTCCGTGCGCGACCACCTCGCGGTAATGATTGAGGGTTTCAAGATCCTGGAATTGGTTGATGTCTGTGAAGGGGAAGTTCGTCATGCCGAGTTCTTCGCCTTGATAGACATACGGCGTACCGCGATGGAAATGCAGGACTGTGCCCAAGAGTTTTGCTGAAAGTTCGCGATATTCAGTGTCGTTGCCCCAACGGCTGACGATTCGTGGCTGATCATGATTGTTCCAGTAGAGGCTGTTCCATCCAGCTTCTCCAAGTTGCGTCTGCCAATAGCCGAGGGATTCTTTGAGTTTCAATAAGTCAAAAGGCAGTTCATCCCACTTGCCGTTGCCTTGGTCGATGCCGACGTGCTCGAACTGAAACACCATGTCGAGCATGGCGTTGTCTGGGTTAGTCACTTCGGTGGCGTACTCCGCGCGGATGCCAGGGCATTCGCCTACGGTGAAGAACGCTTCTTTGCGCGGAGCGAAAACTTCGCGGTGCATTTCTTGGAGAAATTCCGTCAGGCGTGGGCCGTTGGCGGTAAGTGGAAAACCGTTTCCGAACTCGTGACCTGGTTCTTGTTCGCCATCGGGCAGCCCAGGCACTTTCGAAATGAGATTGATGACGTCCATTCGGAAGCCTGCGACTCCGCGGTCTAGCCACCAGTTCATCATGTCGTACACGGCGCGACGCAGTTCTGGGTTTTCCCAGTTGAGATCAGGCTGCTTCTTGCTGAAGAGATGCAGGAAATACTCCTGCGTGTGCTCATCCCATTCCCAGACCGAGCCTGAGAAGAATGATGACCAGTTATTCGGACGGCTGCCGTCTTCGCGGGCGGGTCGCCAGATGTACCAGTCGCGTTTCGGATTGTCTTTTGATGAACGCGACTCCACAAACCATGGATGCTCATCGGAACTGTGATTGACCACAAGATCCATGATGATGCGAATGTTGTGCTCTTTGGCTTTTGTGATCAGCTCATCGACGTCAGCCAACGTGCCAAACAGTGGATCAATGTCCTGGTAATCACTGATGTCGTAACCATTGTCGTCTTGTGGAGATTTGTAGATCGGTGAAAGCCACAGGACATCAACACCGAGATGCGCGAGGTAGCCAAGCCGGTCGATGATGCCGCGAACGTCGCCAATGCCATCGCCGTTGGTGTCTGCGAAGCTGCGTGGATAAATCTGATAGACAGTCGAGGTCTTCCACCAGACAGCATTTTCGGGTTGATTTTCAGCCATAGGCGGAGGGTAATCGCGGACTCACGGGGTAATCTCCACGGATGAATCTCGAGCCGCTAGTAGACCTGCCTTCGAATGCGCGCACATACACGGTCAACGTCAACGGTGCCGAACTTGCGTTGCTCGATTATGCGCCGACCGTAGGTGATGCAGATGAAGCACCGGTGGTTCAGCTAGTCCATGGTTTTACTGGCAGCAAAGAGGACTTTTCGCTGATTGGCCCGCTCTTGGCTGCCGCTGGCTTTCGCGTCATTGCGCATGACCATCGCGGAAACAATCAGAGCGCTCACACGCCCGGTCACTATGACCTGGCGCAATTGGCTGATGATGTTGTGGGGATCCACGATGCGCTCGGACTGAAAGCAGTCCATCTGCTCGGGCATTCGTTTGGTGGTTTGGTGGCACAAGCGACGGCCGTCCGACACCCATTCCGTTTGCGGTCGCTGACTCTGATGTGCAGCGGGCCGGGTATGCCGGTTGGGGCCGATGGCTGGCTAATGGTGATGCGAGATTTTCTGATTCCTCGCACAATGCGCGAAGCATGGCAGTACATGATTGATAACCCAGAACATGGAATCAACTATGAACCTGATCCTGATATTTCGAGCTTGCGGACACAGAGATGGATCAACACCGATTCCGAGGCCATTGTGACCGCCGCGAATATTCTGCGATATGCAGACGATGTAACCGCTCAGCTTGCTGGTCTCAGAGTTCACGTCGTGTACGGCGAATTTGATGATGCGTGGGCGATTGATGAACAGATTCGGCTGGGCACCACCGTGGGTGGTGTCATCACCATGATTCCTGATGCTGGACATTGCCCAAATGAAGAGCGACCAGAAGCGACTGCTGCAGTCTTGAGTGGCTATTGGAAGTCCATGCGATGAGCTCGGAGATTTCGTCACCGGGAGTCGTGGCGCTGGTCGGATCGGGTGAATACCTGCCAGCGATGCTCGAGATTGAACGTGATCTTTTCGATGCAGGTGTTGCTCGCGGCAAAGATCCTGTCTATGTCCAGATTCCACTCGGTGCAGGACGTGAAAGTGCCGAGCGCATTGACTACTGGCGAAAGCTCGGAGCGGCACAGGCGGATCGCCTCGGCGTGCAACAGCGATTTGTGCCCGTTCTCAATCGCGACACGGCTGAGGACGAGTCGCTGGCCGACATGGTCGCCAACGCCGCCCTGATCTACTTCTCGGGCGGAGATCCGCGCCACCTCGCGGAGTCGCTCGGCGGAACCGTGGTCGGCGCGGCAGTACGCGCTGCCTGGGAAGCGGGTTCATCTCTGGCTGGTTGTAGTGCCGGCGCCATGGCACTCGGCCCGACCGTCCCTCATGTGCGTGGCATTCCCCACCACCGCACCATCGGGCTGGGCATCGTCCCGCACATTGAGGTGCTTCCTCACTACGACAAGTACTTCCGCTGGGCGTCTGATGGCTTCATGCACGCGCTGTTAGGCAATGACAACGGTGCATTCATCCTTGGTATCGACGAAAACACCGCTTTGGTGCACCGCGAAGGCGATGACTGGCAGGTGGTGGGCCACGGCAAGGTGCATGTGTTGAAGGGTGGGCCAACGGCTTCTTACCCTGCCGGCCGCTACTTGACCCTGCCTCGCTAGCCCTCAAACCGCAACTGGTACTTCAGATGTAACTGGCAGCTGCGCTGGACGTACCAGTTGGGCAGTTTTAGGAAAAAGTAGGCCCTGTCGGGCTCGAACCGACGACCCACGGATTAAAAGTCCGTTGCTCTACCAACTGAGCTAAAGGCCCTAACGGAGCGGGAGTCTAACGGGGTGGCGGGGGCGCTTCTGAACGGGTGATTCCCCTAAACGGCGGCAGTAGATTTCGCCCGTGTTCGTTGTGAGCGCCAATTTTCGGCGCACGTCTTGGCAGACGCTCTCTCGGCTTGCCGATGCGCTGCCGGCGCTTGAAGAACGCCTGACGGATGTTCATTTCGTGAGCCTCTCAACCTGCAATCGCGTGGAGTTATACGTCAACAGCGGTTGCACGACCCCAGACCGACTTCTCTCGGAGATGGCGGAGGCCTGTTCACTACCCAGCGAGTCGCTCCCAGATTTTCGAGCTGAACTCATGGTGCTCGATGGTGTGGACGCGATTGAGCATCTCACTCGCACGACCTGTGGTCTGGAGGCGATTGCGGTCGGCGAAGATGAAGTCGGCGGCCAAGTGCGCAGGGCGTACAGCGAGGCCATCAAATTGCAGCGCGTCACTCCAGAACTGCGCCGGGTGTTCGATCACGCTCTCAAGATCAACCGAGACCTGCGCAAAATCGATGAGCTGCCCGATAACGACCTCGTCACACTCGCACTCGATGACGTGCACGCGGATATTCGTAGCGTGTTGGTGATTGGCACTGGAGTGTATGCGCGTGAAGTGCATCAGATTTTGCATGCGCGCGGAGTCACCGAGCATTGGAACTTTTCGACAAGCGGTCGACGTGTGACTCTTCCCTTCGGGAGCCACAGAGTCACGCAGTCGACCTTACTCGATGCACTTACCAAAGTGGACCTTGTGATTGGAGCAACGGGTGCGAGTGAGCCGGTCGTGACAGCGGAGCACGTGCGCATCCTTCAACGCACGGGACACTCGGTGCCCATGCTGATTGATCTGACTCTCACAGAGGACATCGCGCACGATGTCTCGGCGTTGACACCCGTTACGCGGTTGTCTGACATCGCGTCTGCTCACCAGGTGTCGGCACCATTACAGGCGGAGAGTTACGTTCGACTGCAATCGCAATTGCTTCATCATCGAATGACGGCGGTTGCATGATGTATCGCATCGGAAGTCGAAAAAGTGCGTTGGCCATGTACCAGAGTGAACGAGTGCAGGGTTTGCTCGCACCATTCACACTGACTGCGGTAGTTGGGTTTTCAACTCGCGGCGATGACCAGTCGATTTCACTGTCCGCGGAGGGGAGTGCGGGAATCTTTGTTAATGCGCTGCGCGCAGCTCTACTCTCCCAAGAAGCGGACCTAGTAGTCCATTCCCTGAAAGACGTCCCTACGTATGCGCACGCAGACATCGCACTCGCTGCTGTGCCTGAACGTGTCGATGCGCACGATGTCTTCGTTGGAGTCGACGGTGCTTCGATTGATGAGATTCCTGAGGGGTCAATCATTGGCACGTCGTCGCCGCGTCGCGGTGTTTGGGTGAAGCAGATGCGTCCCGACCTTGAAGTGCGCCCCATTCGAGGAAATGTCGAAACCCGACTTCAAAAGGTTCGCGAAGGGCAGTACGCCGGCACCATTTTGGCAGCGGCCGGCCTGAGTCGACTGGGGTTGTTAACACCAGAGATGCACGAGATTTCTTTTGAAGAATTAACACCTGCGCCAAGCCAAGCTGCACTCGGCGTCGAGTGTCTGAGTTCGAATACTGAGCTGTTGGCTCTGCTCTCTCACATCGATGATGTGACGGCTCGCATCTGCGTGAGTGCAGAGCGCGCAGTAGTCCGAACGCTTGGCGCCTCGTGCGCGACAGCGGCTGGTGCCTACGCGGAGATTGGCTCTGATGGACTATTGCGACTGACGGCCGACGTTGCCTCAGTTGAGACCACAGAAAAAATTCGCATTCAAGTATCCGCCGCCATCAACAGTGTTTCCGAAGCGGAAGAACTTGGCGCGCATGTTGCTCGCCTACTGATTGATGACGGTGCGCACGCAATCATTGGTCAACAATGAAGCGGGTCTTGTTGCCGCGACCAGCAGGCGATGATGTCGATGCAGCATTACTCCGTGAGCGAGGATTCGATGTCGTTTCAGACCCGTATATCTCGGTGCAGTTTTTCGACGACTCGGTGGCGGTGCAACAAATCATCGACGCGCTGCGCGCGGGCGCTGCGCTTGCTCTGACGTCGAGTCGTGGTTTGCAGTCGATTGAGAAGGCGCTCTTCGCCGCACTTGATGTAGCTCAACTTCGTGCCTTCGCTGTCGGTCCAACCACAGCAGCGGCATGCCGTGCAGCAGGAATTCGCGACGTCGTCAGTCCTGACTCCAGCTTCAATACGCAAGGCTTGCTTGAGCTGCTGGCGGAGCACCGGCCGACGTCGATTGCTGTGCCACGCAGTGGCGCTTCGGCTGATTCATTTTTGAGCAGTTGCCAGGCGCTGGGTATTGCCATC
>JAFMIT010000068.1 GCA_017853815.1 Actinomycetota bacterium | reverse complement strand
CTTTGAGGATCTCCGAACAGACAACTCGACCCGTTCAACCAAGATCAAGATGAGTCCGAAAACGATGAGAGCGGTTGCGATGACATACATATTTCGGATGTCGCCTTCAATCGCATCTCGAAAGGCAAAACCAAAAACCCCAATTGGAAGTGAACCCCATACAACTGCCCACGCCAATTGTGCGTCTTCAGTTCCTCGATAGTGGCTGCTGCGAAACCAATTGAACAAGCATCGAATGATGTGCCAGATTTCTTGGCGAAAATACACAAGCACTGCGATCTCTGTCCCGATTTGCATCACTGCGGTAAACGCGGCACCAGGATCACTCCAGCCAAACAGCCGAGAAACAATCAGCACATGGGCAGTTGAGGAAATCGGCAGAAACTCCGTCAGCCCCTGGACGATGCCGAGCACCAGCGCTTGAAACCAGTCAATCACGGGAGCGAATCTACTCACATCCGCGAGTCAACTCGGTAGCCGCGGTGTCGCTCTCTAGTCTCAGACCATGGAAATGCATTCGGTCGGCCATTCTGGGCTCAGAGTTTCTGCGCTCGGTCTAGGCACGATGACGTGGGGGCGAGATACCGATGAATACGAGGCTCGCGAACAGCTAGATGTCTTCATTGCCGCCGGCGGCAATCTCATCGATACCGCAGATAACTACAGCGACGGTGATGCCGAGAGAATTCTCGGAGAACTCGTGAACGGGCTGCCACGAGACGAATATTGTCTTGTTACCAAGTCGGGTGCAGGACACGGCGGGCGACGCTTGGATAGCAGCCGAGTTCATCTTCTGCGAAGCCTCGAGGGCTCACTTCAACGGCTAAATCTTGATTCAGTGGACATCTGGTTGGTGCACGCATTTGATGCAAGTACCCCTCTTGAAGAAGTTGCAAGCACGCTTGAGTCAGCAGTTGTGTCTGGAAAAACTCAGTATGTCGGAGTGAGCAACTATTCAGCGTGGCAGATGACTCGCTTGCACTCGCTGCTCGGCCCGCGCTTTCCGCTTATCGCAAATGAAGTGGAGTACTCGCTACTTCAACGAGGTGCTGAACGCGAAGTCATTCCCGCGGCCCAAGCTCTTGGGATCTCTTGTGTCGCGTGGAGCCCTCTCGGTCGAGGAGTCCTCACCGGCAAGTATCGCAAAAGTGTTCCTGCTGATTCTCGAGCTGCCAGTCCACATTGGGGACCTTTCACGAGAGCGTTGCTCAATGATGACAACCGAGCCATCGTGGAAGCTGTGGGCGCTGCCGCTACTGGGCTGGGAGTCTCGCCGCTCGAAGTGGCTCTGGCCTGGACCATGAGCAAGCGTGACGTCTGTTCATCGCTGACCGGTTCCCGGACAGCTGCACAGTTACGGCTTGCGTTACGAGCCGTAGATCTTGAATTGCCCACTCAGATTCTCGATGCTCTGAATGAGGTATCGAATCCGAGGCCGTCGTACCCCGACGCAGCGGCGCAGCATTAGCCAAGCCTCAGCACTGCCGCAGAAAACGATCCATAACTCTCGCGCCAAACTTCAACGAGTCCACTGGTACGCGTTCGTCCACGCCGTGGAAGAGTGCGCTGAAGTCCAGATCTTTTGGCAATTGAAGAGGAATAAAGCCGTAGCATCGAATGTCCAACCGAGTGAAGGCTTTGGCGTCTGTACCACCACTCATCAAAAATGGAACTGGGCGAGCTTTGGGGTCCGCTTCTCGAAGAGACGCGCACATTAGGTCGATGGTTGCGCCATCAAACGCAGTTTCGATGGCAATATCCTGAATCAAATCAGTGCGCTCAATGCCCGGCCCTAGCAGTGCATTGAACTGCTCATCGAAATCCTTCTCAAAGCCAGGAAGAACTCGACCGTCAATGAATGCATGAGCCTGCTCTGGGATGACGTTGTGTTTGTATCCGGCTTGGAGCATCGTGGGTTGGGCCGTGTTGTTGAACGAGGCTCCAATCATTCGCGCCAGCGGCCCCATGATCTTGATGACGCTTTCGACATCAGTGGGGTCGATGTCCAGACCAAACGCGTCCGACAACTCCCTGACGAGCGCTTGGTTGGTTTTCGTGACAACCACCGGCCACTTGTGTTGGCCAATGCGCGTCACAGTCTCTGCCAGCTGAGTGACGGCATTGCGATTGTTGAGCATCGATCCATGACCAGCTTGGCCAGTCGCAGTCAGCTGCATCCAACGGATGCCCTTTTCCGCGGTCTCAATGAGGTACAAGCGAATGTCGTCACTGACATCGAATGAAAATCCGCCCACTTCGCCGACAGCCTCGGTGACACCTTCGAAAATGTCTGGTCGGTTGTCAACCAGCCAGTGCGCTCCGTGCTTGCCGCCCGCCTCTTCGTCGGGCAGAAATAGCAAAACAATGTCCCTGTCCGGCTGTACACCAGCTTTGGCCCAGGCTCGAACAGTTGACAGAAGGATGGCGTTTCCGTCCTTCATGTCGACAGCGCCACGACCCCACACCATGTCATCGTGAATCTCTGCCTCAAACGGAGCGTGTTGCCAGTCCCCCACTGCTGGCACGACATCCAGGTGACCATGGGCTAGAAGTGCGGGGCGATCTGGGTTCTTGCCAGCAATGCGGGCGTACACACCGGAACGCTTGCCAGAGGTTGTGAAGAACCGCTCCGCTTCGATTCCCACTTCGGCCAACTGTGCCTGCACGTATTCGGCGACAGCCGCCTCGCCAGGGCCAGAACCATCACCAAAGTTCGTGGAATCAAGGCGGATGAGCTGCTGTAGCTGACCAACCACTTCGGCTTCTGCGGTCAAGGCGGTCTGGCTGGGCTCAGAGGCGGGAGATGTCATAGGAGAAGTGTGCCAAGTACCCTGCGTATGACAACACCTGAGAACTTGGTAATGTTCGCCCGCTCGTACGGCCACCCATCGGCTGTGCGCACCCGTCCGGGTGGCGGAATAGGCAGACGCGCTAGCTTGAGGTGCTAGTCCTCGCAAGGGGATGGGGGTTCAAGTCCCCCCTCGGACACAAAGACCCGACTTCGGTCGGGTCTTTTGCTTTCTCCGAAGATCGCCCTACCTGTTGCTAGCGCTCGTCTCGCACCAATTGATCGGGTCAGCCCCTTGAGCCACGAGAATCGAGTTCGCGCGTGAAAAGGGGCGCGAACCAAAAAAACCTCTATGTGCGCTCAGTGGGCTCGGATGAACTGAAGAAATGATTTGGTCGGGCTCGAAGTGTGACGCGAGTTCTTGCGCATCGCTTCCCCACAGGATGGCTGCGAGTGGCAACTTCTCCAGCGCGATCGCTCCAACAACAGCTTCAGTCACGGCGTTCCACCCAAGGCTCCTATGGCTCCCGGGTCGCCCGACAGTGACGCTTAGGCTGCGATTAAGAAGCAAAACGCCTTGATCCACCCAACCCGAAAGGTCGCCATTCTTAGGCGCGGAACAACCCACGTCGCTTTGCAGTTCGAGGAAGATATTTCGCAAACTTCGAGGCAGTGCCGAAAGGCTGTCGGGCACTGAGAATGACCAGCCCACCGCATGCCCCTGCGTGGGATAGGGATCCTGTCCAATTAAGACCACGCGAACCGAGGACAGCGGAACTCGCAAACTCCGAAAGATTTGATCAGCAGCGGGAGCTAGTCGAGTTCCTTCAGCCTGAAGCCTCGATAGATCCTGCGCTATCCGAGAGATGATTTCACGCTGGGGTTCCAACACCGCTAGCCACGACTCATCCACAGTGCGCAGAAGATCTTCGGTGGCAATCATTGATTACAACTGAGCGCCCATATGTGCGAGCGCCGCCCGCATCACTCGATCATGTCCCCCAAGCATTTCGCTGCGAATCTGTTCGGACGACGCGTCCTTGATGGTGAGCCAGGTCAATTCGAGCGCGTCCTGAGATGGCTGGCAATCTCCTGTGACGACGACTGCGTAGGCCAAGGCAACAGCGTGTTGCCGGGGGTCATGGAACCCAGTCACGGCCGCATCGGGGAAATATTCGAACACATCAAATGGCTGAAGCGAAACAGGAATGCGAGGGAACGCCACTGGACCGAGATCCTTTTCGATGTGCCTCACCATGGCATCGCGGACTCGTTCACCGTACAGAACCCGCCCAGTGATGATGGAACGGCTGATTTCTCCGCTGGGGGTTCCGCGAAGCAACAGACCGACGTGGGTGACTTCGCCTGCACTTGAAACGCGCACCGGCACGATGTTGAGATAGACCATCGGCAAGCGTTGACGCGCCGCGTCCATTTCGTGTGAGCCCAACCACGCTGCCTGAGCATCGATTTCCGCTGTCACAACATTGTCCTTCGCTGTCTTTGGTGTCGTTTACTCAACCTGACTCGCCGTCCTCGTCGCCCAAAATACGATTGCAGCAGCGGCAGCTACGTTGATGGAGTCAACATCTCGCGTCATGCTAATGGAGACCCGCCGATCTACTGCGGACATAATCGCTAGCGGTAGACCAACGCCTTCGTTGCCCAACCACAATGCGAGCGGTTGATCAACGTGAGTTTCGATCGCCAATAGGTCCGTTCCGGACGGAGTCAGCGCCCATTGACTAAAGCCATGCGCTCGCAAAGTCTCCACAACCTCTGAAGCGGAACCACCGCGAAACCAGGGAACACTAAATACTGCACCCATGCTCGTTTTGATGCTCCGCCGATACAGTGGATCAGCACACGTTTGGGTGAGCACCACAGCATCGATTCCCAAGGCCGCCGCACTTCTGATGATGGTGCCCACATTCTCGTGATCAACTAGATCATCTAAAACGGCAACTCGATTGACCTGTGGCAATTCAGCCAAAGTGAGACTTCGAGGTCGTTCGAACGCGGCCAATGCTCCGCGGTGAACGTGAAAACCTGTGATGTTTGCAATCTCAACATCGTCGAGGATCTCGAATTCCGTCAGCGGCATCAAATCTCGAAGTGGTGGCTCAAATTTCGGCGAACTCAGTACCAACCGCGGTTTCAGCCCCGCATGCAAAGCGCGTTCGATAGTCAGGAATCCTTCAGCTATAAAGATTCCATGCTCGGCTTCGAAAGACTTTCGCCACTCAACATCGGTGAGCCGCCGAAATTGTTCTAAGTTCGGCATGTCAACGCGGGAAGGCAGTCCATCGTCTGCCCACAGCGGTGTCTCTCTGGATCACTGAAAGCGGCAATCCAAAAGTTTCACTCATGGTGTCATCGTTGAGGGTCTCACCGATAGGACCGGCCGCCACTTGGTTGCCATCTCGCAACATCAAAACATGCGTGGCACCCGCAGGAATCTCGTCGGCGTGATGGGTTACGTGAACGGTGACAGGTGCATCCGCCCGCGAGCAAAAATCAGTCAGCTGTCTCGTCAAAATCTCTCGTGCGGCAATATCCAAGCCCGCGGCTGGTTCATCGAGCAGCAACAACTCGGGATTGCACATGAGCGCTCGCGCAATCAGAACTCGTTTGCGCTCCCCTTCGGAAAGCGTGCCGTACCGCCGAGCAGCGAATTCGCCCACACCCCATTCGTCGAGCAATTGCTGAGCTCGCTGCACATCTTCCGCTTCATACACCTCGCGCCAGCGGGCCGACATTCCGAAGGCCGCAGTACGGACAACATCTAGAACCAATTCTTCGGGGTACAGCCGGTCATGCATGGCCGCCGAAGACAGTCCAATACGAGGCTTGAGCTCAAAAACGTCGACCAATCCCAACATTTCGCCGAGGATGGATGTCATTCCTTTAGACGGAAAAATCAGAGCGGAGGCCAACTGAATCAATGTGGTCTTGCCAGCTCCGTTGGGACCTAACACCACCCAATGTTCGCCTTCACGCACAGTCCAATTGATGCCACGAAGAACCTCACGCGTGCCCCTGATGACTGAGACATCAGCAAACTCGATGACAGCGTTCATATGTGAGAGCCTACCCAGTGGTCGAGAGCAGGTTGACTACTCTTCGCCTGTGCCGCGTAGCTTGTTGCTCAACATCACAGGATCGGACCGACCAGGAGTCACCTCCGCTCTGTTCTCGTGCATTCCACGAGGCGTCCAAGTGGTGGATGTGGAACAGGTCGTCGTTCAGGGATTACTCACATTGAGTGTCTTGATTGATGTCTCTGGCGACACCAACATCCCCAGCATCATTTCTGCCGCGCAGACAAACCTTGAGCCGCTCGGCATGCAAGTAAGTTCGGCTGTGAGCGAGGTTGCTGAAACTTCTGCGAGTCATCGACAAACCGTCACAGTGCTCGGTGCTCCTTTGACCTCTGGAGCTTTTGCTCACTTGGCCACCGCAATCGCTGAAACTGAGGCAAACATCGATCGCATCGAACGGATTGCCTCCTACCCCGTCACCGCCCTCGAGTTGTCGGTGAGCGGCGCTGAACTAACCACTCTCCGCCAGCGGCTTGCGCTGTTGGCAGCAGCCGAAGGCATCGATGTCGCAGTGCAACAAGGTGGCATTAATCGTCGTGGTCGCCAGCTCGTCGTTATGGACGTGGACTCCACCGTGATCCAGGACGAAGTCGTCGAACTTTTGGCTAGACACGCAGGAGTCGAAGCAGCGGTTCGTGACATCACTCAGCGCGCGATGGCGGGCGAGCTCGATTTTGAACAATCTCTACGCGAGCGGGTTGCCCTTCTTAAGGGTCTTCCGGAGTCTGTATTTGAATCGGTCTTCTCGGAGTTGCGACTCACTCCAGGCGCACGGACTCTCTGTCGAGTTTTGACCTCACTCGGCTACCACGTTGCGTTGGTATCCGGCGGCTTTTCACAAGTCGTGGAGCCACTGGGGCGTTCGCTTGGTGTCGACCATACCCGCGCCAATGAGCTCGAGGTCATCGACGGTCATCTCACGGGACGAGTTCTTGGAACTGTTATCGATCGAGCCGCAAAAGCACAGGCTCTCATCGAGTTGGCTCAAGAGCACGGAATTCCACTCCACCGAACAGTCGCCGTTGGCGACGGCGCCAACGACCTTGACATGCTCGCAGTGGCAGGACTTGGTATTGCATTCAATGCCAAACCAGTTGTCAGAGATGCCGCTGATACCTCTGTCAACGTGCCCTACTTGGACACAGTTCTGTATCTCCTCGGCATTAGCCGCGAGGAAGTTGAAGAATTCGACGCCTCAACAGGGCGCGGAAATGACTACCCCGTTATCAACTGAGCGTCCGCAGGCAGGACTCAGTCCGTGTCTTCACTCTCAGGATGAGCGCGTGGCACTTCGAAGTCAATAAAGCGCGCCACACCAGGCTCCCATTGCGACCACGGAACCTCGGATTCGAGAACTGATATTGCACACGTCGGATAATTTCCTCGACGTTCCAATTCCACCGGGATCTCCCCCTGTGAGAGTGTGATGGCCAATCGAGGGATTCCCGGACCATGACCCACCACCAAGAGACTTTCACACGTTTGTTGACGGATGACGTCCAAAATTTCAGAGGTGGCAGCTTCATAGATTTTCGGTTCATCAACCTTGATCAAGGGGTATGCCAGAACCCTCGCCATGTCCGAAAATGTTTCTTGGGTCCTTTTCGCTGACGAGACCACGGCGAGATCAATCTGCCACGGTTGTCGATCGAACCAAGACGCCGCTGCTGCTGCATCCCTATGGCCGCGTTCACTGAGAGGCCGATCGTGATCATCACAACCTGCGGGCCAATCGCTCTTCGCGTGGCGCATCAAGATGAGCCGAGGCATCAGCCACCTGTGGCGAAGAGTCCACCATCGCAATGAACGATTTCACCGGTGGTTGCAGGGAACCAATCACTCATCAGACCGACGCAGGTCTTCGCTGCAGGAATCGGATCTGAAAGATCCCAGCCGAGAGGCGCACGATCGCCCCAAAGACCTTCAAAGATTTCGAAAGCAGGAATGCTCTTGGCAGCCATAGTAGAGATAGGGCCTGCAGCGACGAGATTGCAGCGAATGCCCTTGTCACCAAGAAAGACTGCTAGGTAACGGTTGGTTGATTCGAAGGCCGCTTTTGCTACGCCCATCCAGTCATATTTTGGCCAAGCAACTGTCGCATCAAAATCCAAACCAACGATGGATGAACCACGCGTCATAAGAGGCTCAGCTGCTACAGCGAGAGACTTCAACGAGAAAGCAGATACATGAACTGCAACCGAAACGTCTTCCCACGTGGTGTTCAAGAAATTTCCACCAAGTGCAGACTGTGGAGCGAAACCGATTGAGTGCAATACGCCGTCGAGACCATCAACATGTTGGCGAACATTCGTGGCCAAGGCGTCGAGATGTTCTTGGTTCGTCACATCCAATTCAATGACTGGGACCTCAGCACCGAGCTTCGCAGCCACCCGTCGGGTGAGCGAAAGGCCGCGCCCGAAACCAGTCAGAATGATGGTGGCGCCTTCTTCTTGAGCAAGTCTTGCGACGTGATATGCAATCGACTGTTCTGTCAGGACACCTGTCACCAGAATGCGTTTACCTTGAAGAATTCCCATGTTGATCTCCCTAGTGACCCATGCCCATGCCGCCATCGACAGGGATGACCGCTCCCGAAATGTACGAACCGGCGTCTGACGCCAAGAAAGTGACTACTCCTGCGACCTCAGAGACTTGGCCGTACCGACCGAGCGGAACGCTTCCGATGATCTTGGCCTTTTGGTCATCTGACAGCACAGCCGTCATATCAGTCTCGATAAAACCGGGAGCAACGACGTTGGCTGTGACGCCGCGACTTCCGAGTTCGCGAGCGATGCTACGAGCAACACCAACGAGCCCAGCCTTGGATGCTGAATAGTTAACCTGCCCGGGATTGCCAAGCAGCCCAACGACACTGCCAATGAAAATAAGCCGGCCTCGGCGAAGCTTCATCATGCCTTTTGAGGCGCGACGAGCAACAC
>JAFMIT010000067.1 GCA_017853815.1 Actinomycetota bacterium | reverse complement strand
CAGATCGCGTACGTGTCCTCAGGACGCGCGTTTTTGGCACCAGTGACGGCTCTTGTCGAGCGTGTCAAAGTTCTCGAGAACGTGGTCGACATCGACTTCGACGCAAAGAATCGCCTGTGGCTTGTGACGGCAGAAGGCAGCCTCTGGGTGCAGGACGGCGTTCGTCCCGTTCAGCAGGTTTTGAATTTGCCTGCAGGTCAGCGCGTGATTGCGGTGGCTCATGCTCCCGATGGCGCTCGCGTGGCTCTGGTTCTTGAAACCCCAGCCGGTCGAGTAGTGAGGCTGTTCGGCGTCAATACCAGCGGTACCGCTGTGGCACTGACGACATCGATTCGCATCGATCAGAGTTTGACTGCAGTTTTCGATGTCGCGTGGCTCGACAACCTGCAAGTGCTGATTGTTGGTCAGCGCGGTGTCGAGGAGCCATCAGTTTTCAGGATCAACCTGCTCTCGACGCAACCCGTCCCGATGGGCGGGCCGAGTGGCATCGCACAGCTGACGGCGACGTACGGACAGCCGCCCGCGGTCTTAACAACCCAAGGAATGATGTGGGTGCTCGCATCCAATGAATGGCAGTCGGTTCGTAGCGCGAGTGCCATCGCTTACGCGGGTTAAGTGCCCGCAGCAGGGATCGAACCTGCGGCCTTCTGCTCCGGAGGCAGACGCTCTATCCACTGAGCTATGCGGGCCTATGCAATCTTCGTGACGCATCGCCTTGAGTGCGATCGCCATTCAGCGGCAAGGGCGCAGCGTAGTAGCAGGGGAGTGGTGGCTAAATCGTTAGGCTAGGTCCCTATGACGCCAGAGGATCTCGCTCAACTCGTGCTCGAAAGTGCTCACGCGGCGATTGCCAGCGGCACTTTGGCTTGCGACGCGTCGGCAGTCCCAGCGGACACCAAAGTCGATCGCCCCAAATCTCGCGAACACGGCGACTGGGCGTCCAATATCGCCATGCAAATGGCCAAACCCGCAGGCTTGCCGCCGCGCTCAATCGCCGAAGCCGTGGCGGCTGAATTACGCATCCGGCCCGGTGTCGCTCAGGTGGACATCGCTGGCCCTGGTTTTATCAACGTGTTTCTTGAAGCGGGTGCAGCTGGTGCCCTCGCGCAGACCATCGTTACTGAGGGCTCGGCGTACGGACGTACAAACAGTTCGGCCGGTGAAAAGATCAACCTCGAGTTCATCAGCGCCAATCCGACGGGGCCGATTCATCTCGGTCATACTCGGTGGGCAGCGGTTGGCGACGCCATGGCGCGTGTGCTCGAAGCGGCAGGTGCCGAAGTCGCACGTGAGTTCTACATCAACGACCGCGGTGCTCAGATGGACAAGTTTGGCGCTTCCGTCATGGCGGTTGCGAACGGTCAACCAGTTCCTGAAGACGGCTACCACGGCGCGTACGTCCATGACCTCGCCGCGACGATTGTGGCTGCGGACCCCGCCATCACGAGCCTTCCTGATGATGAACAGCTCATTGCCTTCCGCGAAGCGGCCTATGCGCTTCAGTTGCGCCTTCAACAAGAAGTTCTCGACAGTTTCAACACGCACTTCGATGTCTGGTACTCGGAGCGCACACTCCACGAATCTGGCGCTGTCGAGCGCGGCATGGACAAGCTGCGCGAACACGGTCACATGTTCGAACAAGACGGCGCAGTGTGGCTGCGGACAACCGACTTTGATGATGACAAAGACCGGGTGCTGGTTCGCAGCAATGGTGAACTGACGTACTTTGCTTCGGACACTGCCTACTACGTCGACAAGCGTGGTCGCGGTTTTGATCGCTGCATTTACTTGCTCGGCGCAGATCATCATGGTTACGTCAACCGACTTCGCGCTGTTGCAGCGTGCGCAGGCGACGATGCCGACCGCAACATCGAAGTGCTCATTGGTCAGCTCGTCAAAATGATGAAAGGCGGCGAAGAAGTTCGCCTCTCGAAGCGCGCCGGCAACATCATCACGCTTGAAGATCTGATTGACGAAGTCGGCGTTGATGCAGCGCGCTACAGCTTGATTCGTTACCCAGTCGACTCGCCTCTGGTGCTCGATCTTGATTTGCTCATCAAGCGCACCAGTGAAAACCCAGTGTTTTATGTGCAGTACGCGCACGCGCGCATCTCTTCGATGCTGCGCCAAGCGATGGACCTCGGAATCAATTTTCGAACCGAAGGATTTGATCCCGCTGAGTTGGTCCACGAAAAAGAGTCGGCCCTGCTCGCAGCTCTCGGCGAATTTCCGCGCGTTGTGGCGGCAGCCGCACAGCTGCGCGAACCACATCGGGTGGCTCGCTATCTCGAAGACCTCGCGACTGATTACCACCGTTTCTACGACGCCTGTCGCGTCTTGCCTCAGGCAGACGAAGCAGTTACCCCGACCGTGGTTGCTCGCCTCATGCTCTGCGATGCCACGCGTCAGGTGTTGTCCAACGGCTTGAGCCTGCTGGGTGTCAGCGCACCGGAGCGGATGTAACAGTGGACGCTCTCGAACCACGCGTGTGGCCCATGACGACGGCACTCGCTGTCGATGGGCAGCTGGTTTTTGGTGGCGTGTTTTCAAAGCAGCTGGCACGCGAGTACGGCACGCCATTGTTTGTTGTCGACGAAGCCGATGTTCGTTACCGCATCGCGGAATTCTCAAAGGCCTTTGCTTTTAGCGATCTTGAGTGCTCGGTTCACTATGCGTCGAAAGCTTTTGCTTCCGCCGATGTTTTTCGATGGGTGGTCGAAGGTGGGCTCGGTGTGGATGTCGCTTCGGGCGGAGAGCTCGGACTCGCCCTCGCCGCTGGTGTGCCGCCGGAACGCATCGTTCTGCACGGCAACAACAAGTCCGCTGAAGAGCTGGAGCGGGCAGTTTCCGCTGGAATCTCTGCAATTGTGATTGATTCTTTCGACGAGATTATTCGACTGCAGCAGATTGTTCGACACCAAAACGATGTGGTCGATGTTTTGATTCGACTCACTCTCGGAGTCGAAGCGCACACCCATGAATTCATTTCGACTGCGCATGAAGATCAAAAGTTTGGGCTGTCTGTCACGAGCGGTGCGGCCGAGCAGGCCGCGGTCGCTGTGATTGGAATTCCTGGATTGCGACTGCGCGGCTTCCATTCACACATCGGCTCGCAGATCTTCGAACCTATCGGGTTTGAAGAATCGGCTAAACGCGCGCTCGCGTTCATTGCACACATGAAAGCGCAACATGACTTCGAAACCGAAGAGCTAGATCTCGGTGGTGGACTTGGAATCGCGTACGTACCGTCTGATGATCCACCGTCGGTCGCCATGATGGCTAAGGCGCTTCATGACATCGTCGTGAGTGAAAGCGCTCGGCTCAAGATCAAGACGCCGCGACTCTCGGTCGAACCGGGCCGAGCGATTGTTGGCCAGTCCACGGTGACGCTCTACGAAGTCGGCACCATCAAACCTATTCAGCTCGATGGTGACGAGGAACGCGTCTACGTCTCGGTGGATGGCGGCATGAGCGACAACATTCGTACCGCTCTCTATGGCGCCGAGTACACCGCTCGCGTCGCGTCCCGAGAGACTATTGGTGCTGGCTTGCAATCCCGTCTCGTCGGCAAACACTGCGAGAGTGGCGACATTCTGATTCGCGATCTGGTTCTGCCATCCGATATCGCGCCGGGCGACCTCATCGCCGTCGCGGCAACAGGGGCGTACCACCGCTCCATGGCGAGCAACTACAACATGCTGACTCGGCCTGCTGTGGTGTCAGTCAAGGACGGTCAAAGCACACTGCTGATTCGCCGCGAGACCGAGGCGGACCTCTTCGCTCTCGACCAGGGCCTCCACCGCTGACGACTAGGATTTGACCCTGCTGACCGAGTGGTCAGCGCTCATTTTGAGGAGATTGTCATGTCTGCGCCGAGTCTCGACGCTGTCCCAACCTTGCGGATTGCCCTTCTGGGCGCCGGCACGGTGGGCACGGAGGTCGCTCGACTGCTTCAGGACAATGCTGATGATTTCGCTGCTCGCGTGGGCGCTCGTCTCGAGCTCGTCGGTGTGGCGGTGCGCGACGCGGCTCGCGCTCGCGATGGCATCCGCGCTGACCTCATCACCACCGATGCTGCTGCGCTGCTCGACGACAACATCGATCTCGTCATCGAAGTGATGGGTGGGATTGAGCCAGCGCGAAGCCTGATCCTGCAGGCGCTCAACAACGGCTCCTCCGTCGTCACTGCCAACAAGGCACTGCTCGCCGCTGATGGTGCCACGCTGTTCGCCGCCGCAGAGAAAAACAACGTCGACCTCTACTACGAAGCATCTGTCGCAGGTGCGATTCCACTTCTTCGCCCGCTGCGCGAGTCGCTCGCTGGTGACAAGGTGCGCCGAGTTCTCGGCATCGTCAACGGCACCACCAACTACATGCTCACCAAAATGGACGAGACAGGTGCCGACTACAGCGAGGTGCTCGCTGAGGCACAGGCTCTTGGGTATGCCGAAGCTGATCCAACCGCCGATGTCGAAGGTCTCGATGCAGCCGCAAAGGCAGCGATCCTTGCCTCACTCGCTTTCCATACACGAGTCACCATCGACGATGTCTATGTCGAAGGTATCTCGAAAGTCACTGCCGCTGACATCAAAGCCGCACAGGACATGGGCTTTGTCGTCAAACTGCTCGCGGTAGCAGAACTCACGCCAGACGAGCTTGGCGTCGTGGTTCGCGTACATCCTGCGATGGTGCCTCGTTCGCATCCACTCGCTTCTGTGCGCTTGTCTTTCAACGCCGTCTTCGTCGAAGCAGACGCTGCCGGTGCTGTCATGTTCTACGGTCGCGGCGCGGGCGGTGCGCCGACTGCGTCAGCGGTGCTCGGTGACGTCGTCGCTGTGGCTCGCAACAAAGTCCGCGGTCACGCGGGTTACGGCGAATCGGATTATGCAGATCTAGAACCACGCGGTATTTCTGCGGCCAACACCCGTTACGCCATCAATCTTCAGGTGGCAGATCAACCTGGCGTGCTCGCGGCGATTGCTCAGGTCTTCGCCTCGAACAACGTCAGCATTCAGGTTGTGCGCCAAGACGGCAGCGGCGACGAAGCGTTCTTGTTGGTCCGCACCCACCAAGCGACTGACGCGGCCCTCTCACAGACGCTCGCCGCACTGCGCGAGATGCCAGCGGTTCGCCAGGTTGTCGGTGTGATGCGCGTCGAAGGCGAGGTGGGTCACTAATGGCACAGCCTTGGCGCGGCCTCATCCACGAATATCGCGATCGACTTCCGGTCACCGACAAAACACCTATCGTCACTTTGCTTGAAGGCGGCACACCTCTCGTCTACGCATGCAATTTGTCTGAGCGGGTTGGCGCGCAGGTCTGGCTCAAAGTCGAAGGCGCGAATCCGACCGGCTCGTTCAAAGACCGCGGCATGACGATGGCGATTTCTAAAGCGGCCGAAGCTGGCGCTAAAGCTGTTGTGTGTGCATCGACGGGCAATACGTCCGCTTCAGCTGCCGCATACGCCGTCAAAGCAGGCATGACCGCTGTCGTGCTCGTGCCCGAAGGCAAAATTGCGATGGGCAAACTCGCGCAGGCGATTGTCATGGGCTCGAAGCTTCTTCAAGTTCAAGGCAACTTTGATGACTGCCTCACGCTCGCACGCGATATGGCCGAGCAATACCCGATTGCACTGGTGAATTCGGTCAACCCCGATCGCATTGAAGGCCAAAAGACTGCATCTTTCGAAATTGTTGATGCACTCGGCGATGCACCCGACATTCACTGCCTGCCAGTCGGCAACGCTGGCAACATCACGGCCTACTGGAAAGGTTTCAAGGAGTACGCCGCTGACGGCATCGCTTCGAAGACTCCTCGCATGTGGGGTTTCCAGGCCGAAGGTGCTGCCCCCATCGTGCGCGGCCATGTCGTCGACAAGCCCGAGACGATTGCCACCGCTATCCGCATCGGCAACCCAGCATCGTGGGAGTACGCCATTGCTGCCCGTGAAGAGTCGGGCGGTCTCATCGACATGGTGAGCGACCAAGAAATCCTTGCGGCGTATCACTACCTCGCCTCGCGCGAAGCCGTGTTTGTTGAGCCAGCCTCTGCAGCGTCTGTCGCGGGTCTGCTCAAAATGCATGCTGCCGGCAAAGTCGACGCTGGCCAAAAGATCGTGTGTACAGTCACAGGAAACGGTTTGAAGGACCCACAATGGGCCCTTGAATCTGCAGCAGATCCGATTGTGATTCCAATCGATGTGACTGCAGCAGCACATGCGATTGGACTGGTCTAAATGGCACGACGGACTTCCGCTCCTGTTCTTACCTTCAAAGCTGCCGCGATGCGCGTGCGCGTCCCTGCGACGTCGGCAAACCTCGGTCCAGCGTTCGACTGTGCTGGGCTCGCGCTCGACTGGTACGACGACTTGGTCGCTCAGGTCAGTGACGAACCAGGTATCGAAGTCGACATGGTCGGCGAAGGTGCGGAAGACCTGCCCCGCGATGGCAAGCACCTCGTCGCCAAGTCCATGATGGCAGCTTTTGAACGTATGGGCGAGAAGCCTGCTGGTCTTTCGATCCTGACCAACAACACCATCCCGCACGGTCGTGGCATGGGCTCGTCATCCGCCGCGATTGTCGGTGGCATCGTGCTTGCGCGTGCGCTCGTCGTCGGCGGCGACAATCTCTTGCCGGATGCAGCAGCTCTTTCGCTCGCGTCAGAGCTCGAAGGTCACCCAGACAATGTCGCTGCGACTTTGCTCGGTGGTTTCACTCTCGCGTGGGGCATGGGTGCCGATGCGCAGGCTGTTCGTCTCGATGTCGATCGCTCAATTTTTCCAATCGTGTGTATCCCAGCTGGTGCAGTGGCAACCAAAAAAGCGCGTGGACTCTTGCCAGAAACAGTGACGCACGCGGACGCATCGTTCAATGCTGGCCGCAGTGCGTTGTTGACCGCCGCGATGTGCGAAAACCCTGATCTGCTGATGGTTGCGACTGAAGACAAGCTTCACCAAGAGCAACGTTCATCTGCAATGAAGTCATCGTGGGCGCTTGTCCAAAAACTTCGTGAAGCTGGTCATGCTGCAGTGATCTCTGGCGCCGGCTCGACGGTATTGGTTCTCGCGACGAGCAACGTCTCATACGAAGTGGCACAAATCGCTGGCGAAAAGTTTGAGACGCACGCAGTTGGCGTGGGCAAACAAGGTGCGCATGTCGTACCAATGTCTTCCTGATTAAGTGAAATTATCTCGCTCACTTCACTGACGTTTTTGCACATTACGGGCATAGTGGAATGCACTTTTCGCATCCTTGCAAAGTTGTAACAACAGCGTCTTCGAACGGACGCGCATTCTCGTCGGGGGAAGGCATACTTTGGTCATCAACTCATAGGGGGAATCGTTGTCTGGGGTATTTTCGAATTTAAGTCAGTTGCTTATTCGCTTTGGTGTTGACGATGTTCGCTATCTTGGCTTAGCAATGACGGACCAGCTAGACATTCCAGGTCTTGTGTGGATTCGCAAATCGAAAGTATTAACTGATTCCATCACACTGAGTATCGGTCTGCGATCGACGCGACTCGACTATCCATTCTCTGAAGAGCTGCTCAAGGCCGCACTCATGGAGCTTTCCGAAAAGTAGGTGTCGCTATGCGAGTAGTGCGCGCATCTCTTCAATCTCACGCGTTTGCGTTGTGTCGATAGCCGATGCGAATGCGCGCATCTCAGCATTACCACTGTCATCAATCATCGTGATCATGTGCAGTGCACCAAGATGATGTTCGATCATGCCATTGAGCCACAGCTGATCGAAGGCAACTCCAGTCGCTGCATCGAGATCCGCCATCTCGGTTTCGGACAACATCGAGCCCATGTTCATGTGGTGACCGACGCCCTCGCGAACTCCATTGGCTGACAGCCACTGACGCATCTGCGCAATTTCCGCTGTCTGACCTTCTTTGATGGCTCGTGCGATCACAAGCAATGCGGCGTTGTTGCTCCGCGCGATAGCCATGTCCGCCATGTCGACCGCCTGTTGGTGATGCGGAATCATCATTTGCAAGAACATCACGTCAGAACCCGACAAGTCTCCCGCTCCAGAATGCATCATTCCGTCGCCCATGAACCGGTCATCCATCATGTTTCCGCCCATGAGCGGGGAGTGCCCGAACCATCCGAAGCGATCGCCCGCACTGGCGCGACCGAGGACAAAAGCCAATATCGCCACGAGCACCACGATGATGGTGACGAGATAGGGGGTGGACTTTGACTGGTTATCGCTCATGGCGCACTCCTTAACCCCGTGAGGTCAGTCTCCTCGCTTCTGAGGCTTCCGAACACCGCCAAAGGGCCTATTTCGTGAGGAAAAGGGGCGGGTGGCTTGAGACTGACAGCCACTTTGCTATGGTTCAGCCACCCCATTGGGAATCTGGCAAATCTGCCGACAAAGTTTTAACCCCCTGGGCCTCTGGAATATTCAGAGAATCTCAAATATCCATTCGGAAGGTTCAATCGCGTGAGCGAAACCACTACCGGGCTAAGCGATCTGAAGCTGCCCGAACTTAAGAAGGCTGCTGCTGCCATGGGCATTGCTGGCGCCTCCACCATGAAAAAGGGCGATCTCGTCGCTGCCATCTCCGCCGCCAAGGCTGGCTCAGGTCGCGCCGCCCGTGAAGAGCGTGCTCCACGTGAAGAACGTGCACCTCGCCAAGAACGTGAAGGCCAAGAACGCCAAGAACAGTCACAGGCTCCACAGGCCGATGCCGCTGCAGAATCATCTGACTCGGGTGAACGCCAGGACCGCGGCGAGCGTCGCGACCGCAATGACCGTAATCGTGATCGCAACCGCAATCGTGGCGAGCGCAACGACCGCGGTGATCGCGAAGACCGTCAACCACGCGAAGAGCGTCAGCCACGCAACGATGGCGACAACACAGACGGCCAGAACAACGGCAACA
>JAFMIT010000066.1 GCA_017853815.1 Actinomycetota bacterium | reverse complement strand
TCGAGGAACGTCATCATCTTGCAGATGTTCCAGTCCCAATATTCGAAAGGCTTTTCAACGGACTCGCCCACCTGCTTTTTCGCTGCCAGGTGCACGACGCCGGTGATGCCGTAACGAGTGATGGCGTCGGCTACGGCTGCGGTATCTGCAATATCAGCGTTGATGAACGGGACATCCGCAGGAACGCGATCAGCGAAACCAGTGGAGAGATCGTCGATGACTGCCACGGAGAATCCCGCCGCCCGTGCCGACCGAACAACATGTGAGCCGATGTAGCCCGCGCCACCAGTGATTAACCAGGTCATGAGGCGAGTTTAGTCCGCACCATCTCAGGAACGACTAAACGAGTTGGTCCCATTCGAGCGGCATTTCAGCCTGTACTGCAGTGGCGAGAGTGCGACCTACGACCTGATCCCAATGAGCAATTTCGATTCCAATATTGCTCCGCAGTGGAATCAAATCTTCAGCAGTGATCACATACCCAGCAGGTTTGTCGGACTTGATAATGACTCGTCGACGGGCATTGTTGATGGCGGCTTGTTGGCCGGACAAATCACGCACACCGTTGCCATAGCCTGCTCGAAGCCGTGACAACTCCGTCGTGAAGCGAAGCAAGTCCACCTCATCGACTGCGTGGTAGTGATCATTGCCCGTCGCAGTCTTGTCATCAGTGAAATGCTTTTCGAGAACGACAGAGCCGAGGAGAGTCGCGGTCAGAAGTGCTGGCACGTCTCCGTCTGGTTCGGGCGTCACGTGATCGGAGTAGCCGATGGCGCAGCGATCGCCGAACTCGGCTTTTAACGCATCAATCTGCGCAAGCTGAGCATTCTCAAGCGACGTTGGGTAATTCAAAATGCAATGCAACAGCGTGATCTCGGTGGCTCCGGCCTCAGACGCAATTGCGACGGCAGTGCGAACTTCGTCCATGGTCGCTGCGCCCGTCGAAATGATGACCGGCTTACCTTTCGAGGCAACCAGACGAATCAACGGCACGTTCGTGATGTCGGCCGACGCAACTTTGATGGCTGGCATGAGCGGCGCGAGTGCATTCGCAGCGTCGAAATCGAATGGCGTCGACATGAAGTCGATGCCAACTTCTGCACAGGTCTGTGCCAGAGCTTCGTACTCTGAATCGCCGAAGTTGTCCCAGCGTTGGAACAGTTCGTACTGCGACGAGGTCGCTTCCTTTGTCTGATCCCAATACGCCGGACTTGTGGTCTTGGCAGCTAGGAGCTCAGCCTTGTACGTCTGGAACTTCGCTGCATGTGCACCACCACGAGCAGCCGCCTCGATGAGCTGTTTTGCCCGTTCGAGACTGCCTTCGTGATTGACGCCAATTTCAGCGATGATGTACGGGTTGAGATACCCAAAGACTCGATCGCCGAGACGGAAATCCTGCACAGCTGCTCCTCGCGTTAGAGCCCAAGCCTAAACGAGCGTAGAACCCGAAACGCTCGCCACGATGCCACCAATCCGACCTTCAAGATCGAGTGCTTCGACCCCATCTGGTCCAACTCCACCGAGCGCGCAAATAGCGCTAACCCACATCATGGGCGTGAAGTCATCAGGTCGATAACCGCCAGCACCACCAAAAATGACGGGCGTCGAGGCAAATGCCTCCCGCACCAGACCGACGGCGCGATTGAAACCGTAAATGCTGTAGTTCAATCGAGCCAACGAATCCTCGGCATGACCGTCCGCACCGCCTGCGATGAGAATGACATCGGCGCCGAAAGCTTTCGCCTCGACCACAAACTCCCGCACCGCCTCGAGCAACTCGGCATCGCCGTCACCCGCATTGAGTGGACGGTTAAAGACCTGGTGCTCGTGATCGTCTTCGCGCACCCAGCCCGTGCCAGGGAAGATGCCTGTCTGGTGAACCGAGAAGGTGAGGATCGACCGATTCTCGCGCGTGAGATTCTCAGTGCCGTCACCATGATGCACGTCAATATCAAGAATCGCGACTTTGCGACCGTCCTCTTGAACCAGCGCGGTAGCAGCCGCCGCAAAATCTGCGAAGACACAAAAGCCGGAAGATTGGTTCGCCTGGGCGTGATGCTTTGCGCCTGGCAAGTGCACAACGTTGAGAGCACCTACTCTCACCTGCTCGACCGCCACCATCGTGCCCCCAAACAAGGCGCTGGCGAGTCGGGAAAGTTCACGGTTAGGTCCGCCGTCCCACGCGCCGCCATCGAAGTCGACGAGTACCCGATCGATGTATTCCTGCGAATGAACCAGTGACAGTTCTGCGCGAGAGGCCTCACGAGTCGGAAGAATCTTGAGATCGAGTTCTGCTGCCGGTGCAATGTCCTGAAGCAATGCAGCTGCGTGGAGATAGCGGCGGCCCTGCGTCGGATGCGTTGCGCCCAAAACCCAGTTGCCGTAAGTGTCGTCGTGAATGAAATGAATGGTCATGTTTCCCCCTAGACCGCGAAGTATCGGGGAGCAACCTGACATTTCGGCCAGTGCCGAAACCGAATGAAAAGCTACGCGCTCAATCCAAGGTCTTTGCGCAACTTGGCTACATGACCTGTTGCCTTAACGTTGTAGAAAGCATGCAACACCGTGCCACGACCACGAGAGTCGACATCAATAACGAACGTTGAGCGAATCACGCCGACAACAGTTTTGCCGTACAACTGCTTTTCGCCGAACGCACCAAATGACGTCATCACGCTCTTGTCTGGATCAGAAAGCAACGTGAAAGGCAAGGAGTCGTGTTCACGAAACGCGGCGAGTTTCTCAACCTTGTCAGGCGAAATGCCGACGACCTCGAAACCGTCCTTCGCCCACGCGTTGGCAGTATCGCGAAAGTCGCATGCCTGTTTGGTGCAGCCTGGCGTCATCGCTGCTGGGTACACATAGACGATAACTTTCTTGCCAGCAAAGTCTTTGAGGCTGACGCTGTCTCCCACGTCACTCGTGAGAGTGAACGCTGGTGCGGTATCGCCAACACTCAAGCGAGTCATCAGGCGGCGATTCCAAAGATGGTGCCCACGACGAACGTGACAGCCATCGCTACCGAGCCGCCGATAACAACGCGCATCGTCGGACGCAAGATGCCACAGCCCGCCGCCTTGGCAGACAAGTAACCGGTGACGACAAGACCAGCAACGCTAATCGCGGTGATGGCTGGTCCGCGAAGGGTGTCCGAGAACGGGAGACCGAGGAATGGAATGAGCCCACCAGCCATAAAGGCAGCTGCCGATGCCATAGCGGCTTGGATGGGGCGCGCCTTGCTTACTTCGTGGTGACCGAGCTCTTCGCGCAGATGTGCGCCAAGCGCATCGTGCTCTGTGAGCGCGACAGCTACTTGCTTGGCGAGTTCAGGGGAAAGGCCGCGCTCCTCATAAATTTCCGCCAGCTCTTCTAGTTCGCCCTCGGGGTCGGCTGCGAGATGCTCAAGCTCCATCTGACGGTCAGCGTTTTCGATATCCGTCTGAGAACTCACGGACACAAATTCACCCGCGGCCATAGACAACGCACCTGCGGCCAGACCAGCGGCGCCCGCGAGAAGGACCGAACTGCCAGACGCTTTCGCGGCCGCGAAACCGACCATGAGAGAAGAGATCGACACCAAGCCATCATTCGCACCGAGGACAGCGGCACGAAGCCAGCCGGCGCGATGTGCTTTGTGATGGAGATTTCTTTGAGCAACGGCATCTGGAGTCATGGGCGGATTATCGCGCAATTCCCACTTCGACGTTTGACGTTTACGCTTAGCCAACCAGCTTCACTTGAAGGAGAGCCATGTGCAGCCCAGTGCCTTGCCAGTCATGTAAGAAGATCACGTGGAGTGGCTGCGGACAACATATTGAGGAAGCTCTCGCAAACGTTCCACAAGATAATCGCTGCACCTGCAGCTAAGCGTCGAATGCTGGCCCAAACGTCAGGGCACGTTCACCTTCGATGAGAAGCCCTGACCATTCAGGCATATCACTGAACCACGCAACGCCATCTCGCCCGCGAATCAACAGTGCGGTCGCGAGGGCATCGGCCATTCCGCCATCTGGCCCGACCACAGTCGCTGAGCGCAATGCCACTTTTCGCTCACCCGAGCGAGGATCGAGAATGTGCGGTCCACGTTCGTATTCGCCTGATGTGGCGCACGCCTGATTGAAAAGACGTACCGTGCTAATGATTTCGAAGGCATGGTCTGGGTGCCGAATTCCGATGACCCACGGTTCATTCGGAGCTTGCAGGCCGCGGCACGTCACATCACCTGCTGCGTTGACGTTGACGTTGGGATAACCGCGAGAAACGAAGAGATCCGCGACGACGTCAGCAGCCCAACCTTTGACGTATCCAGACGGATCGACACCATCAGGTAGCGACCAAGGGTCAAACACACCGTCAGTGAGATCCCGAACAACTTCGCAGTTGGTCAATACGGCCTGGACGATGGCTGGCATCTGTTCTCGCTCGAGCATTCCGTTGCGAAGAGCAGTGATAAGTGAATCAGTGCGATACGTCGAGAACCAACGATCTACTTCGTGTAAGAAAGCAGCACCATCAACAAAAAGTTGTTGAACGTCTTCGCCAATGACGGGGTGACGAATTTCGAAAGTAACAACAGTGCCCCACACTTCTTCAGCATGAGTTACCCGCTGCCACCCACCAGTGTCAGCGATTGTTACTTCTAGATTGGTCACTTCTTAGATTTGTTAATCGCGTCTTGGAGTGACTTCTTGAAAGCTGATGTGGTGTAGCTCGCGCCGCCAACGCCTGCGATGTTCACCGATTGCGCTGCGAGGGCTTGATCGCGAAGGTAAGGACCCGCCTGATCGTTAATGCGCTGTGACTCACGATCGCGACTTGGAAGCGAAGGCGTCTCAACTTTGGTGATCTGGCCACCGGCGACCGTGATTTTCACTTTGACCGTGCCGTAGGAGCCAGCAGAGAAACTTCCACCGGTGTAGGTGCCGTCTTTCATGTCACCAGCGACTGCGGAAGGCGCAGCCTCAGTTTTGGTTGCCTGAGGCTTGGCGGTCTTGGTCTTCTTCGGAGTCGACTGAGTCTTGGTTGGAGCCGGCTGAGCAGACGGATCTGAAGTCTTCGTAGCTTTCGGTGTTGGCTGGCTGTTCGGACCAGCCGAGGAATCAGGACCCGCAGACGCATCAGACGGGAAGAGCGCGCTAGAAGGTGTGGTCATCAGCACCGAGAAAATGCCGGCGAAAGCGCTCGCCAAGACGAGTAACCAGCGTTGAACCGAAGTACGCACGAAAGAATCCTTTGGGGAAGGGGAAGCGAACGACCGAAGGTTAGCTAGCGATTTCCCATGATGCGAACGAAAAGTGGCTTTTCACAGCATCCTCTCAGCCAATTGGATAGCCGCTAACAGAAAATTCACACTTGTGCGAAGAAATCGAGCATCGTCGCGTGGGTCGAGCGCATGGTCTCGATCGCCCGCTGCACTTCGGCACCTCGAGTGTCAATCAACTCTCTGAGCGCCGCGATGACGGCATTCGAATCATCTGACGCCATCCGAGGTTCCACTCCCATTGCTTGAGCCTGCCCAACGCCACGCGAGTCTTCGGCAATCAGCATTGATGGGATGCGCTGCGACAACGAGAAGATGTGTGAATGCACTCGGTAGCCAAAATGGAAATCGACCGACTTCATGAAGCTTTCGAACTTGGCGAAATCCGAGTCGAAACTAATGGGCCGGAAACCTTTTAAGACGCCTCTGCGAATTGTCTTGTAATTCCAGGCTGTGTATTCCTTTTGGTTCTTTACATGCGTTGATTTATATCCCGCTTGGAACGCCAAGTATTTCGTGGCACCAGGAAAAAGTTGTGAGGTGGCATCCATCAAGTCCCACACCTGCTGATGCGGAAACGCTGGCATGCTCAACACAACGCGCTTAATGCTTGTCGGAAACTCAAAGTCGTCTGCAAGTTTTGACTCGTCGTACCACGCGGGGCAACCAGTCATCATGACGTTATCAATCCCGTTGTGATTCAACAGATTCTTGGTCAAGTGGTCGCGCACGCTAGAAGATCCGGAGAATCGCGCGTGGATGTCTGCAATAAACCGTGATGAGGACTCGGTGAACTGAAAGTCTTCAGGTGCTTGGCCGAGTTGTCCTTTCCAGCCAAGACCAAAAGGAATCACCGGAACTGAAATCTGATCGAGTTCAATCGGATAGATGCCTGGATGCATTTTGGCCTGATAAGCCGGCCCGCCAGTCAGCAAAACCGCACGCGCTTTGTTGAAAATCTCGTAATGGTCTGCCGTGATTTCTTTGCGATTGATATTGATGATGTCGGAATCAACATGCGTCGCCAGCAAGGCGCGGGCTCGATGACCAATCAAGTAGTCGCCGGCATTCTTGTATGCCCCTGTTAGCGTGACAATCACAACGACTCCAAACTCGACCAGATATCAAGCGGTTATTCTCGCAGTTGCGTTTACACTCCCCGCATGACTTCCGCGACACGACCAAAGCGGGTTCACAAAACAAAGCTCGCATTGCTTGAGACAGTGTTGGAACTCCGCAAGTCTCATCCGTACGAAGAAATTACGGTTGAGCAAGTTCTCGAAACGTCGGGGGTATCGAGAGGATCGCTGTACCACCATTTCAGCGACTTCTTTGAACTTATTGAAAGCGCCGAACTGGCTCGGTTCACCAAGTACGTCGACGTTTCCATTGAGCAGATCACGCAACTCGTAAGTGCCGCGAGCTCCAAGACAGAAGTGATTCAGGGCATTCGCCAAATCACGCGCCTGACCCAGAGCCCCGAAATGCGGCCAATTCGGGCTGATCGACTGGCTGCACTCGTCCGTGCCGAAGGAAATTCACGTTTTCGGGAGAAACTAGCCTCAGAACAGGAGCGGCTCACCCACGCGCTGGCCGAGCTGGTTCGGATGGCTCAGTCTCGAGGCTGGTTCACGACCGAGGTCGACCCCTGGCAGGTCGCAGTCTTCATTCAGGCGTACACCCTCGGCCGTGCCGTGGATGAAATCTCAAATACTGAGAAAGACATCGAATCCTGGAATCGGCTCATCGACCGAGTAATCGAGCACGCATTTATGGCCTAAGCGGCCATAACGGGGCAAGTTCGACTGTTCGGGGCGGCGGGTTTGGTTCCGTTTCTAGCCGCAATTAACCTTCGCCCTTAAACGAGCGGTGAGGTGGAAGTGGTCTTTTCTTCGATCATCTTTCTTTTCCTCTTCCTCCCCGCAATTCTCGTTCTCGTCTACCCCTTGCCTCGCCGGCTCCAAAACGTCACCCTGCTGGCCGCGTCGGCCGTTTTTTATGTCTGGGGCGCAGGTGAACAGACCTGGATCATCCTGTCGGTGTCGTTGGTCTCTTGGGTCACGGCACTAGGCATTTTCAAACTCCAGGGCAAGAAGTCTGGCGGCTTCTTTTTCTTTAGCTCGCTACTCGTCGTCGCGGGTCCGCTCCTCGCCGTCAAGTACATCCCCGTTATCCAGTCCGCGCTCGACAACAGCTCAGCACCCGCACAGTTGTATCTGCCCCTGGGCATTTCGTTCTTCACTTTCCACGCGATTTCGTACATCGTGGATGTGCGCCGCGGGACCATCGAACCAAGCCGCAACGTCATCCACTACTTGCTCTACTTGTTCCTGTTCCCGCACCAGATTGCTGGACCCATCGTTCGCTTTAGCGAAATCGCTGACGAAATCGCAGCTCGACTCAAGCCGACGACTGATGACATTCTTTATGGCCTTTCCCGATTTGGTTGGGGTCTCGCCAAAAAGACCATGATCGCGGATAACGCTGGCGCCATCGCCGCCGCCGCATGGTCACAAGACTGGCAAATTGACACCAAGGCAGCCTGGCTCGGAGCCACCGCGTACACCGTCCAGATCTACTTCGACTTCTCCGGCTACTCCGACATGGCGCTCGGCCTCGCACGCCTGTTTGGTTTCCACTTCCCCGAGAACTTCGCTGGCCCGTACCGTTCACGAAGCGCGACGGAATTCTGGGCGCGGTGGCACATGACGCTCTCTCGCTGGTTCCGCGACTATGTGTACATCCCGCTCGGCGGCAACCGCCACGGCCGTTTGCGCGAATACGCGGCTTTGCTTCTGACATTCGCGCTGACATCGCTGTGGCATGGCGCCACCTGGCCATTCCTAATTTGGGGTGGCTTGTGGTCAGGCTTGCTCCTGATTGAGCGCATTACTGGCTTGCGCAATGTCCAGGGCTGGGCGTGGTTGCGCCGGCCATTCATGATTTTCTTCATCATCGTGTCGTGGGTGCCGTTCCGCTCACCGACTACCGACTCGATGATGCAGATGTGGAATGCCATGTTCCACCAAACAGGTATCGGTCTTAACCCGATCGTCACCACCAATCTCACCCCCATCGGGCTTGCAGCTGTGAGCATCGGTTTTGCGACATTCTTCCTGCCTCAGGCAATTGGGAAACGCACTTTCGATTTCATCGCTCTTCGCCCAGATGGGAGCTTGCGCAGAACCTTGGCGTCGGTGGTGGGATTACTCGCATTAATCGGCGGCGCGACCTTCTCCTTATGGAGCAGTTTCTCGCCATTCTTGTACTATCAATTCTGAAGGTCATGACTAAAAAACGCAGCCGCAAAAAGGCCAAACTCAAAGCACTTCCGACGGTGACTACACCGATCGAAGGCGCGTCTTCGGATGCAACTGACGAAACCGTTGTTGCAGAAGCTACCGAGGCCATTGAAGCGACGACTGATGTTGTTGAAGAGACCTCAGCCGAAGGCGTAGAGACTGAGGTCGCTACCGAAGAAGTCGCCGCAGACGAGAATGATGTTGAAGCGGTAACGGACACAGAAGAAGTGGCCGAAGAGAGTGCGGCGGAAGGTTCTGCTACAGAAGTTTCCGAAGAAAGTGCGGCAGAAGACAGCCCGGCAGAAGATGCTGTGGCTGAAGAGCCTGCTGCTGAAGAACCTTCAAACGAGACCGCGGCGGCAACCGAAGAGGCACAAGACGGCGAAGCCGATAGTGCTGCACCAAAACGCAAACTAGCGCTTGGTGGTTCCATCGCGATTGCTGCAGTGAGTGCTGCCCTGTTGAGCGCTTGGATGGTGGGTCCGCTCGCCGGCACCAGCGCTGCGATTGAA
>JAFMIT010000065.1 GCA_017853815.1 Actinomycetota bacterium | reverse complement strand
TCTCGATGATCGCCAGCTGAGGTTATCCACAGCTAGAGCGCTTACTTGCTCTTGTGCCTTTGAATCTGTTTACAGTTTCGTGCATGCGCGAGTGGTATGCCAACGACTTTTATGAAGTGCGTAGAGATGCAGAGACTCAACAGCGGCACGAGATACCACTGCCGTTACCTCTGTCAGTTGATGCGTGGACCTTTTCGTATCTCGTTCAGGAGTACGAGCGTGCTGCTTTGGCTGCGCTGAGCGCACTGGATGCCGCAGTGGCGACGGCCGATGTTGGGCATCTTCAGACGCTCCAGTTGAGTGATCGGGTTTCCAGTTCAAAGATCGAAGGTATTCATGCGGATGTGGAGCGACTGCGCTTCCACCGCAACAACCCGACTGAGAAACCTCCTTCAGGTCTAGAAGAAGTGCTGGCGTTGTCGTACGCATACGACCTGATGTTTCGGGGTATTACGAGAACGTCGCTCACTCAGACTCGACTGCGCGAGGCGCACGAAAAGATGTGGATGTATTCGACTGACAACCATGCTCGACCAGGCTCATATCGCGATCGGCCTGTGTACATCGTCGATTCCGCGACTGGCGAAGTTGAGTGCGTGCCGCCACCTGCATGGATGGTTCCGCATCTGATGAGCGATCTATTCGACTTCATGGAACACGCAGAAATGAGTTCGCTCAAGAAGATCGCGGTCGTGCATCACCGTTTTGAGGCAATACATCCGTTTGCTGACGGAAACGGCCGGATAGGCAGGATGCTCATCGACGCCATGCTCACCAAGGAGGGTTTGCTTTCGGGGCCATTTTTGAACTTGTCGACGCAGATTTTCAGAGAGCGAAATCGCTATTACAGACTTCTAGCTGACACCTCCCGGCTCGGCGATTTTGACGAGTGGATTGTGTGGTTCTTGAGGCTGGTTGCTCAGGCTGCCGAGAACTCGCTGGCTCAGCTGAGTCAGTCTCGGGCTGGCTGAGGCGGGTCGCATAGGATTCGGGGACCGCCGTTGAGAAAGGCCCATCATGTCGACTACTCCGTTCTGGGGACCAGACTTCGCCGCCCTTGAGGCCCTCGATCCGCAGATTGCCGACATTCTCTTGCGCGAGCTCGACCGCGAACGCAATGGCCTGCAGCTGATTGCGTCAGAGAACTTCACATCGCCTTCGGTGTTGACGGCACTGGGCAGCGTGCTGACCAACAAATATGCAGAGGGCTACCCAGGTCGCCGCTACTACGGTGGCTGCGCAGTCGTGGATGAAGCAGAGTCTCTCGGCATCGAACGCGCTAAGGCGCTGTTCGGCGCAGAGCACGCAAACTTGCAGCCGCACTCAGGTGCGAGCGCCAACATGGCGGTGTACGGCGCGCTGTTGCAGCCAGGCGACACAATTCTTGGCATGGCATTGCCGCATGGCGGTCACTTGACGCACGGCACCAAAGTGTCTTTCTCAGGCAAGTGGTTTAACGCGTATGCGTATGGCGTGGCCAAAGGCTCTGAAGACATTGATTACGACCAGATGCGTGACCTTGCTCGCGAACACAAGCCAAAGATGATCATTGCTGGTGGTTCTGCGATTCCACGTTTGATTGATTTTGCAGCGTTTCGCGAAATTGCGGACGAAGTTGGCGCGAAGTTGCTCGTCGATGCGGCGCACTTCATTGGTTTGGTTGCGGGCAAAGCGATTCCATCGCCAGTGCCGTATGCAGATGTCGTGACGTTTACGACGCACAAAGTTTTGCGCGGTCCTCGTGGCGGCATGATTTTGTGCCGCGAAGAACTCGCTGCCGCAATTGATAAAGCCGTGTTCCCGATGATGCAGGGCGGCCCACTGATGCACGCCATTGCAGCCAAGGCTGTGAACCTCGCTGAATGTGCGACCCCTGAATATCAGGCGTACGCAAAGCAAGTCATTGTGAACTCGCAGGCGTTGACGGCATCGCTCGCTGAAGAAGGCTTGCGTCCGATCACTGGTGGCACTGACACTCACTTGTCATTGCTCGATCTGCAGGGAATTGGTGTGACCGGTGCCGATGCGGAGAAGCGTGCGGATGCCGCCAAGATTGTGTTGAACAAGAACGCGATTCCTTACGATCCAGCCCCACCATCAGTTGCGTCTGGCATCCGTGTAGGAACGCCATCAGTGACGACCCAGGGCATGGGCGTTGAAGAAATGAAGACCATCGGCAAGTTGATTGCTCGCGCGATCAAGACAGACGATGCTGCAGAGCTGACGGCTGTCGGCAACGAAGTGACCGATCTCGTTCATCGTTTCCCTGCTTACCCACGCGGTTAGTCTCTAGCGTCATGCGTGAGTATCTGCTCTGTCTTTTTGCGGCAGCAGCAGTCACATATCTCATGACACCTGTTGTGCGGGCACTCGCCATTCGCGTAGGCGCGATGACAGCAATTCGCGAACGCGATGTGCATAAGGAGGTCACTCCGCGCTGGGGTGGACTCGCGATGTTTCTTGGTTTGTCAGTGGCGCTGCTGCTTGCGAGCAAACTGCGCATGATGAGCGCGGTGTTCGACGACACGGGTGCGGCTCAGGCAATTTTTGTGGCGGCATTGGTGATTGTCGTACTCGGTCTGATTGATGATCGGTACGAGATTGATGCGCCAACAAAGTTCGCGGGTCAGGCACTCGCTGCTGGCTGGCTAGCTTTCAAAGGCGTGGGTTTCATCTGGTTGCCTTTGGGTAACGCGACAATCTTGGATCCGATGACATCGGTGCTGTTGACGGTGCTTGTTGTGCTCGTGACCATCAACGCGGTGAACTTCATTGATGGTCTTGATGGTCTTGCGTCAGGTGTCATCGGAATCACGGCGCTCGCGTCGTTTCTCTATAGCTACTGGTTGTCGGTGCAGTTTGGACTTGAACGCGCAACGCTTTCGACACTGATTGGCGCCTGTCTCGCGGGCATGACGCTTGGTTTCTTGCCGCATAACTTCAATCCGGCCCGCATCTTTATGGGCGACACGGGTTCGATGTTGTTAGGTCTCTTGTTGGCGTCATCGATCATCACACTCACGGGCCGCGTCGATCCCAACGCTCTCGAAGGCACCTCGCTCGCGCCGACGTTGTTGCCGTTGTTGTTGCCACTGGCAGTTATTGCGTTGCCGCTGCTCGACATGATTCTCGCGATTTTGCGCCGCGTGCGGCGTGGGCAGTCGCCGTTCACACCGGACAAAGAGCACTTGCATCACCGCTTGTTGCAGCGCGGGCACTCGGTCAAGCGCGCTGCGCTGCTGATGTATGCGTGGGCAGGTTTGGTGTCGTTCTCGGCGGTGTCCCTGACCTTCTTGCCGTTGTATGCAGTGGCTGTGTTGTTCTTGGTCGGCTTCACCTACCTCGTGTATGTGATGCGCAAGCCGGACCCCGCCAAGCTGCGAGGAGCCACCTCGGGGGCCGCCCGCTAGCCACGACGGAAATGTCAGTGGTCGGTCTTACCTTCGCGCCCTACTTTGAACAAAGGGGATGCGATGGATTACGAGCAGCTGTCCGAACTTTCGATTCGGGATCTCTGGGAACGTCTTAATGAGACGCAACATATGGAAAAAGCCGACACCGCACTGGTGTTGTCCAGCCGGCTTCTCGATCAGCGTTCGTATGCCGAGTCGGTAGCGGTGTCCGAACAGGCGGTACAGATCGGTGAACAGCTGCAGGATTCACGAGTCCAAGGGGAGGCGTGGACGCGAGTTGGCATCTGCTGCTTCTTCCTCGAGCAGTATTCAGAGTCTGTCGACGCCTACATGCGGTCGGTGCCGTTTTTGTTGAGCGAGAGCGACGAGTCCAGTGCCGCCAACTCGATCCGTCATGCCATCGACGGATTAATGCAGCTCGAGAATTACGAAGAAGCGGTTCGCGTCGCCAAAGAAGGTCAAACGTATGCAGAGATGGCAAACAATGATCACTTGCTTGCAGAACTCTTGAGTGCGCACGCCAACGCTCTGGTCGCATCTGATCTGCACATCGAAGCGATTCCCGTTTATGAGTCAGCGCGCGAGGTGTGGAAGCGTCATCAGCAGGTGCATCGAGTCATTGATACTGATGCGATGTTGGCGCATTGCCACGAATTGCTCGGCGATACCAACATGGCTTTGGTGCTGATGAAGAATTCGTATGAGCTTGCGGTGGCGGCGGACCGCCGCAAAATGATTGTCGTCCAAGGGTTGCGCCTCGGTCGATTGCATGACTTGCGGGATGAGTTTGCGCCGGCCGAAGAAGTCCTCGACAACGTGTGGGCAGTCGCGTCACGTCACGAAGATTTTTCATCAATGGCGTCAGCTAAAGCCTGGCTCGCCAACAACTATCGCCAGACCGAGCGGCTCGACCTCGCGTATGAGACCGCCAAAGCTGCGATCATGATTTTTGATTCGATTGGTGAGACTCTCGATTTTGATTACGTCGTTGCTGCGGCAGTGGCGCATCCGATTGCCGTCGAACGTCAAGACCACGAATGGATAGTTCGCAGCGCGACGGGAATGCTCGACTACGGGCATGAGAACGGATGGCCCGACGTCGATGCCATTCAGGCAGCTGAGGCGTACTTGAGCAAGTTGGAAAGTCTCGCGGAGCTAGGTCGTGGAGACGACCTCGTGGCGACGTTTGAAGATCAAGCGCCGTATGAGAACGCGGTGGGTCTCGAAGGAGATGCCGATCGGGTGCGACGCATGCGGATGGCGGCGGCCGAGGTGGCGTGGCACCACAAGGATTTTCTTGCCGTGATCGATTTGGTGAACAGTCGCATGCCAGAGCTCGAGAACATGGAATACCGGGCGTGTGACGCAAGGGCGTATGAGTTGCTGGCCAAAGCCCAAGCAGAATTGCAGATGTCTGAAGCAGCTGAGAATCTCGCGATGGCTCATGCTCTCTACTTTCGATTCAGCCGATACGACAAGGCGCTTGAACTTCAAGAAGCGGCCGTGGCTGCTGGCATGGCGAAATTGCGAGCTCGCCGTGTGAAGGAACTCATTGCCGAAACCGGCGAGGCGCCAGATCTCTAGGCCTCATTCTTGAGGTCAGCGATCAGACGATGTGTGCCACAATCGGGTTATGTCCCCAGAAGTTGTTCGTCCTGCCTTGATTGCGACCGCCATCGCGGGATTTTTGAGTGCAGTCGTAGCGTGGTTCGTCAGCTCCACCGATGGGCTCATTGGCGCAGTGTTCGCTTCCGTCTTGGTGTTGGGCTTCTTCCTGTCATCACACATTTTCGTCACACGCATGATGTCCAAGGACGTCCGGCTCGGTATGACCGCGGCCCTGTTGTCGTACGTACTGAAGATTCTCGCGATGTTCGTACTTCTCTTGCTGTTTCGCGATACGACCCTTTTTGATACCAAAGTTTTCGGTCTCACGATTGTGCTTCTGACGCTGGTGTGGACGACCGTAGAAGTGGTCGCATTTAGCCGATTTAAGACGTTGACGGTGGTCCCCGGAAGCGGTCCAGAGCAGGATCGGACCCCCGACCCCCGGGAGTTCTAAACTCGTCTGAGCCTGTATGCTTCGGCCGTGTCGATGCCTGGAGACCGCTTCCCATCCAAGGACGAAGACCGCAAGACAGCTGACTTGGCATGGAGTGCCGTTGGCTATCTTCTTGCCGGTTTGTTGTTTTACGGAGGTCTCGGCTGGGTGATTGGAACATGGCTCGGAAACCGTGAGGCATTCACTGCCTTTGGCGCACTAGTCGGAATATGCCTGTCGCTCTACCTGACATACGTTCGAATTAGCCAACCTTCAAGCAGGAGGAACCCGAAGTAATGAGCCACCACATCTCTACTTCGGTGCATTTGGCAATGAGCGAATCTGCTGACTGCGCAAATCAACACTTGATGAATGACCTCGGCTGCGGTTTCCCAGCGCCGAGTGCCGAAATCTTTTTCCTCGAGCCGTATGCAACTTTCAATCTGCTCGGCATGGACTTCACCATCACAAAGACCGTGGTTCTCCTCGGCTTGGTGATGGTGATTGTTTTGGGCTTCTTCTTCGCGGCCTTCCGCGCACCTCGCTTGGTGCCGAGCAAGATTCAGTCGCTCGGCGAATACGCCTACCTGTTTGTGCGCGACCAGATTGCACGCGAGGTCATCGGCAAAGACGGCGATCGCTTTGTGCCATTCCTCGCCACAATCTTTTTCTTTGTGTGGATTGCCAACTTGATGTCGGTTATTCCTGGGGCGCAGTTCCCAGTCATGTCGAATCTGGCCTTCCCAGTCTCGCTAACGCTCATTGTGTTCTTGACGTACTTGTTCCTCGGAATGAAGCACCAAGGACCAGTGAAGTTCTTCACTAACGCGATGTTCCCTCCCGGCGTGCCCAAGGCGATGTACCTCTTGCTGTCACCGCTGGAGCTTTTGCAGTTGCTCGTGACGCGACCAGCCACGCAGGCCATCCGTTTGTTTGCGAACATGTTCGCAGGCCACTTGCTTTTGACCACGTTCACCGTGGCCGCCTGGTACCTCGTTGGCCCCAACTTTGTTGGCGCATTCGGTGCGGCAGCTAGTTTCTTGGTCACTGTTGTTCTGACCGGCTTTGAAATGTTTATTCAAGGCTTGCAGGCATTTATTTTTACGTTGCTAACGGCCGTTTACATCAGCGGCTCGTTGCATGCGGAGCACTAAACACAACCCAACGTCAGTGTTCGCACTGACATCGACAGAAGGAAAATGAACATGTCACTCATTGCAGAGGTAACTGGCTCACTCGGTGCCATCGGTTACGGTCTTGCTGCTATCGGACCTGGTATCGGTATCGGCATCATCTTTGGTCAGGGCGTTCAGGCAATTGCCCGCCAGCCAGAGGCTTATGGCGTCATCCGCCAGAACATGATCTTGGGCTTCGCTCTTGCTGAAGCTCTTGCTCTTATCGGCTTCGTTGTTCCATTCGTTTTCGGTAAGTAATCCCATACATCGTTAGGAACGTTCGTGTTCTCACTTCTCTTGTCGGCATCTGAGTCGCCAAACATCTTGCGGGTTCCGCTTGATGAATTGGTCATCGGCACTGTCGCTTTTGGCATCGTTTTTGGGTTGCTTGCAAAATTCGTGTTCCCACGAGTTAACAAGACGCTCGAAGCACGTGCCAACGAAATTGAAGGCGGAATCCAGCGGGCCGCGTCGGCGCAACAGGAAGCACAAGCCGCACTTGCTCAGTACAACTCGCAGCTGGCAGAAGCCCGCTCCGAAGCGTCGGCAATTCGCGCAGCTGCCACTGATGAGAAGCGCGCAGTTATTGAACAGGCAAAGGTTGAGGCTCAGGCCGCCGCTGCCACAGTGACTGCTCGTGCTCAAGAACAGGTTGCTCTCGAACGATCACAGGCTCAGTCCTCCCTCGAGCGTGAAGTCGGTGCTTTGGCACTTGACTTGGCATCGCGCGTCGTTGGTGAATCGCTCAAAGATGATGCTCGTTCGCGTGCTGTCATCGATGCGTTCATCGCCGACCTCGAGCGTCAGGCTGCGGAGGGTCGCTAATGCTCGGTTCCAGTCGGGAGGCTCTCAACTCACTGCGCGGCTATGTCTCGCAGCAGAGTGGGCAGTCAGATTTCGCTAGTACTCCATCGCAATTGCTAAGCGCAGCATCGTTGCTGTCGAGCGATAAAGCGCTTCGAGTAGCAATGTCGGACAACGGTCAATCAGTTGATTCACGCGTCGCGCTGGTGCGCGAACTGTTTGGATCACAGTTGACGGGTACGGCTGTAGACATCCTGGCCCAAGCGGCCTCGCAGCGTTGGTCATCATCAGATGACATTGTCGACGCTGTCGAGGACATTGCGGCTTTTGTTGTCTTTGCACTCGCAGACAAGGCAGGCGAATTGGACCGTGTGGAGAAAGAAATTTTCGCTTTCTCTCGCGCGGTAGATGCCAATTCCGAATTGCAGATGGCACTGACGAATCCGGCTCTACCCGGCACCGCCAAGTCCGCGGTCGTCAAAGACGTGCTTGGTGGTCGAAGTGCTCAGGGCACCCTGACTCTTCTCGAGCATGCCGCAGCGAACTTGCGAGGTCGACGGGTTGACGTCGCTCTTCGCCGCCTGTCTGTCAGCGCCGCTGAAGCTCGCAGTCGCATCGTCGCAGATGTCCGAGCTGTTACCGAGCTCACCTCAGATCAGTCTCAGCGGTTGGCCGCTGTGCTTGGTCGCCTTGCTGGCCGCGAGGTCAGTCTCAACCTCATTGTTGATCCCAGCATCATCGGCGGCATTTCGGTTCGCCTCAATGATGACGTGATCGACGGAAGCATTAGAACCCGCCTCGAACAGGCCCGACGCGCACTCGTCGGCTAACGAGATTAAACACACAGGAAGCAGGACATCATGACGGAGCTTTCGATCCGCCCGGACGAAATCCGCGCCGCCATTGAGCGCAACGTCGCGTCGTACGCGCCGGCCACAACCCGCGACGAAGTTGGTCGCGTGCTTGAGACTGGTGACGGTATTGCCCGCGTTGAAGGTCTCCACTCGGCAATGACCAACGAATTGTTGGAGTTTGAAGGCGGCCTTCGTGGTCTCGCACTCAACCTCGACGTTCAAGAAATCGGCGTCGTGTTGCTCGGCGATGGCGCAAAGGTGGCCGAAGGCCAGACCGTGCGTCGCACCGGCGAGATCCTCTCTGTGCCAGTTGGCGATGGCTTCTTGGGTCGCGTTGTCGATCCACTGGGCAATCCCATCGATGGCCATGGTCCGATCGTTGCTGAAGCAAACCGTGCACTCGAACTTCAGGCGCCAACCGTCGTTCAGCGTCAGCCTGTGAAAGAGCCAATGGCTACCGGCATCAAGGCGATTGACTCGATGACCGCTATCGGTCGCGGCCAGCGCCAGCTCATCATTGGTGACCGTCAGACTGGCAAGACTGCTGTTGCCATCGACACGATCATCAACCAGAAGGCCAACTGGGCCACTGGTGATCCCAAGAAGCAGGTCAAGTGCATCTACGTTGCGATCGGTCAAAAGGGTTCGACCATTGCGGCTGTTAAGGGTGCTCTCGAAGAGAACGGCGCGATGGAGTACACCACCATCGTTGCGGCTCCTGCTTCTGACCCAGCTGGCTTCAAGTACCTCGCTCCGTACACCGGCTCGGCCATTGGTCAGCACTGGATGTACCAGGGCCAGCACGTCCTTATCATTTTCGACGACTTGTCGAAGCAGGCTGAGGCATACCGTGCAGTGTCCCTCTTGCTCCGTCGTCCGCCAGGCCGCGAGGCTTACCCAGGCGACGTGTTCTACCTACACAGCCGGTTGCTCG
>JAFMIT010000064.1 GCA_017853815.1 Actinomycetota bacterium | reverse complement strand
TTCTTCGAAGTCTCAGGAAGTTGGCGCTGCGATGTACGCGGCAAACGCAGCGACTGAAGAACCATCAGCTGGTTCTGCAGATGAAGACATCGTCGAAGGCGAAGTCATTGATGAGGACACGAAGTAATGTCTGAATTCAATGAGGAAACTGTCGAGGAGACAGTTGCCACCTCGGCTAATGCAGATGCGTCGGAGTCTTCGGACTCCGACGCCGCTGCGGCCGTTGACAACCAGCTCGGCGAACTTACTGCCGACTTACAACGCCTACAGGCTGAATACGCGAACTACCGCAAGCGGGTTGAGCGTGATCGCGCAGTTGCTCGCGAAGCAGCGATCGGCGAAGTGCTTGCTGCTTTGCTTCCGGTTCTCGACGACTTCGGCCGCGCTCGCGAACATGACGAACTCGTTGGCGCTTTCAAGAGTGTGAGCGATGCGGTCGATGCAGTTGTGCAGCGTTTTGGTCTCGAGGTGTTTGGTGCGGTTGGCGAAGATTTCGACCCAGCCGTGCACGAAGCCTTGACTCACGAAACCAGCGAAGACGAAGGTCCCACGACGACAGTCGTCACGGCGATTTACCAAGTCGGTTTTCGTCATGCAGGACGCGTGTTGCGGCCTGCCCGCGTTGGTGTCCAAGACATCGTCTCTGGCTCCAATAACTAACTCGTTCAGATATCTGATGTGCGAAAGGGGTGACAATGAATCCCGACTGGATCGAAAAAGACTTCTACAAAGTCCTTGGCGTTGAAAAGTCTGCGTCTGCAGATGAAATCAAAAAGAAGTACCGCAAGCTCGCGAAGGAATTGCACCCTGACGCAAATCCAGACAACGCCAAAGCCGAGGCTCGCTTTAAGCAAGTCTCTGAGGCGTATGACGTTCTGAGTAACGACAGCACTCGTCGTGAATATGACGAAGTGCGACAGATGGCGGCCTCAGGTGCGTACCGCGGTGGACCGACCGCCGGTGGCGGCTTCCCTGGTGGCTTCAATGGCGGCGGTTTCCAAACCGACGGCATCAACCTCGAAGACATTTTTGGTGGCATGTTCGGCGGTGGCGGCGGTGGCCGAAACCGGCCACGTCGCGGCGATGATCTCGAAACGCGCATCACGGTTTCGTTTGCTGACGCCCTCCAAGGTGTCACCGCACCGATCAGACTCACGGGCGATGTGCAGTGCGCTGGTTGCAAAGGTTCCGGTGCTGCTGCCGGAAGCACCCCGCGCACCTGCACGACTTGCCGTGGCTCAGGACAAGTTGCCCGCAATGTTGGCGGCTTTGGAATTCCGCAGTCGTGCGGCGAATGCCGTGGAACTGGCCGTCTGATCGAGAATCCGTGCCGCGAGTGCCGTGGTGCTGGCATCGTGCGCGACACTCGAACAGTCCAGGTCAAACTTCCCCGTGGCGTCAAAGATGGCGCAACAATTCGCTTGAGTGGACGCGGTGGTCCTGGCACTCTGGGCGGCCCGTCGGGCGACTTGCACGTCAAAGTCTCCGTCACTCCGCACCCTGTTTTTGGTCGCAAGGACGACCACCTCACTGTGACGGTACCGATCACTTTGTCGGAGGCCGCGCTCGGCGCAGAAGTCGCCGTGCCAGTTGTTACTGGTGGCTCTGTGAAATTGAAAGTGCCTGCGGGAACTCCACACGGCAAGACATTCAGTCTGAAGGGCCGCGGTGTCACAACTGCTAAAGGCAAGACTGGTGACTTGCATGTGACGGTTGAAATTGCCGTGCCACACAAGCTTTCCAAGAAAGCAAAGGAAGCACTCGAGGCCTTTGCGACCGCCATGGCTGACGAAGATCCGCGCGAAGAACTTCTTCGTCGCGCCGCATCCGCACCTCGCATCAATCCGGATGGTGAGTGATGGCTGGACTTGGCCGAGGTATTCCTGACATCGACGTCGATGCTGCTGTCTATGGCATCACCATCGCGGCACAGCTCGCCAACTTGCATCCGCAAACTTTGCGCCAATACGACCGACTCGGGTTGGTGAGCCCGAGTCGCACAGAGGGCCGCACTCGTCTGTATTCGTTGCGTGATGTCGCACGTCTGCGTGAAGTCACCGAGCTCACCGCTGAGGGTGTGAACCTCGCAGGCATTCAGCGCATCATGCGACTTGAAGAAGAAAACCTGCGCTTGCGCCAACGACTCGACGAGCTCACCCGCCAATCATCAGCAACCGCCGTTGTTGTGTGGCGCCCACAGCGCCGATAGCCCCTTTTCTCCCAACTGGTACGTGTAGCGCGGCTGCCAGTTACATCTGAAGTACCAGTTGTGCCGAGTAGCCAGATTGGCACCGACTTGTGAGCCTCTCTCAAGCCGCATGTGAGGTTCACCCGCCACTCTGCGCCGCATGCGCGAACTCCCCGCCGAACTTGTAACACTGGCATCAAAGCAAGCCGGATTGCTCAATCGCACACAACTCAGTGGCCACGGCTTTTCGCGTGCGCACATTGCCACTCGCATCAAGCACGGCTTTTGGAAAGAAATCACTGATCGAGTCATTGCACTCAACGTCTTGCCGCTCACTAGAGAACAAGAACTGTGGGTAGTGGTCTTGCATCATGAGCGGGCGGCACTCACGGGAGTTGCTGCGCTTGAGTTTGTGGGCTTAAAACCAGAGCACTCTCTGCGCATTGATGTGTTGGCCGAACGTGGTGGGCGTGCAGTGCCGCACCCTCTTTGGCGGCTCCACACAACTCGTCACGTGCCGCCGACCAGCCTGCGAAATCCACGTCGAACGCGGCACCCACTTTCTGTTCTGCATGCGATGGGTTGGGCTGCGACACCACGACAAGCAGTGTTCTACGCAACGTGGGCAATTCAGCAACGGCTTGTCACTCTCGATGAACTTCAAGCGGTGGCGAAGACACTGCCGCCCACCCGATCCTCCAAGCTCGCCCGCCAACGTTTGGCGCTCGTGATTCCTGGCGCCATGTCGATGTTGGAACACACCTTCATCTCGTTATGTGCGAAGTACCACTTGCCGAAGCCACGATTGCAAGTGCCGCGTGTTGATTCTGAAGGTCGTCAGCGCTACGTAGATGCAGTTTTCGATGTTGGCGGCCGCCGGGTGCTGGTGGAGATTGATGGCATAGGCCACCTCGACGCTCAGGTGTTTGTCGAAGATCATTTCCGGGCCAACGAGATCACGCGCGCGAACGAAGTGTTGCTTCGCATACCGGGATTGGCTCTCAGAATGGAACCAGACCGGTTCATGAAGCAACTCCGAAGGGCCCTGAAACCCACAATTGCTTGACTGGTACGTGTAGCGCAGCTGCCAGTGACATCTGACGTACCAGTTGCGGCCGAAGACTCAATAGGCTCACGGAATGAAATCAACCGCCGTCATAACGGGTGCCACCGCAGGCATCGGTCGAGTTTTTGCAGATCTCTTGGCACGTGAAGGGCATGACCTCGTGCTCGTGGCTCGCAACGAAGAACGGCTGCACACAACTGCAGCCGAAATCACTGCCGCTACGGGTGTTGAGTGTGAAGTGATTGTCGCGGACCTCAGCATCCGCGAGCAGCTGGATCGAGTTGCGGTACGAGTCGCACAAGATGACGTAGATGTTCTCATCAACAACGCAGGCTTCGGGCTTAACCAGCGCTTCGCAACTGGTGATCTCGAACGCGAGCAGCTCATGCTCGATGTGTTGGTCACCGCGGTGCTTCGACTCACGCACGCGGCTGTCGGCCCCATGAAACAGCGCGGTCGCGGAAGTGTGGTGATTGTGTCGTCGGTGGCATCGTTTATTGCAGGCGGCACGTATTCCGCCGCAAAGGCATGGACCACGGTGTTCGCCGAAAGTCTTGCCCTCGAACTCGCGGGGAGTGGAGTCAAGATCTCAGCTCTATGCCCCGGCTTCACGCACACAGAGTTTCATCAGCGCGCGGGAATCAACAAGCGAGCGATTCCTAACTTCATGTGGCTCAACGCTGAGACCATGGTGCGCGACGGTTGGCGAGATCACCAGCGCGGCAAAGTCGTCACCGCACCTGGCTGGCAGTACAAGTTTTTGTTGGTGTTGATCAAACTCATCCCGCGTTCAACGGTCATCAAATTCAACAACCGCATTCGCTCGCGCAACAAGCGCTAGCCGCAACTCACGGATTAGTGGCGATGATTGCCGCTGCGATCGCAGCGGGAAAATCATTCGTAGTGCTCTCGACCCGTTGCCAGCCGCGGAGTCGGGCCGCGTTCGCGACCTCAGCGAGCATCAGCGGATTCGTTTTGATCAATGTCACTGGAGCATCTGGCCAGTCCACAAATTGTCCGGTGGGAACCACATCCACGCAGACGTACGACAGCACTGGTCGACGCGCGGCTCTCTGTGCAAACGCGATAGCCGGTAGTCGCTGCGCCGAATCGCCTACTGCGACCAGATGGATACCGTCGAAGGCCGGCCCTGACCGTGCGATACCGAGAGCCACGGCGGCAATCCACTGATTTTCGGGAAGTTCTGAGCCAACGCTGCCAATACCCAAGACTTCGTTGGGGATGATGTCTGCGAGTTCCGTGACGAGCTGAGCCACGGACTCGTCATCGAGTCGTGGAAGCACAATCACGCGGGGAGCCATGGCGGCATCATCCCACTGACCTCATCAACCTGGTGCCGCCAATTAGGCTTGGCTCATGACCGATTCCCGCGCCGCCCTCCGCCAAGAAATCCTCGACAAAGCAGTTGTCCACGGCAAAGTTATTTTGTCGTCGGGCAAAGAAGCCGATTACTACGTCGATCTTCGCCGCGTGACACTCGACGCTGTTGCTGCGCCGCTCGTCGGCGACGTGATGCTCGACCTCACGGCTGACTTTGAGTTCGATGCCGTCGGCGGCCTCACCCTCGGTGCCGATCCCGTTGCGACAGCAATGTTGCATGCAGCGAGCCGCCGCGGTCGCACTCTCGATGCGTTTGTAGTTCGCAAAGCCGAAAAGGCACACGGTCTCCAGCGCCGCATTGAGGGTCCAGATGTTGCTGGTCGCAAAGTTCTCGCTGTTGAAGACACGTCCACAACAGGTGGTTCTGTCATGACCGCGGTGGAAGCGCTGCGCGAAGCAGGTGCCGAGGTCGTCGCTGTCGCCGTGATTGTGGATCGTGGCGCTGGTGCGCTTATCGAAGAAGCAGGCCTTCCATATTTGGCTGCCTACTCGCTTTCAGACTTGGGCCTTTAAGCCTTCACCACAAACTTCAATGGCGCGCTGGTGCCTTCGTTGTTAGTAGCTGTCGCAGAGCAGGTGTAGGTGCGTCCTCGCACCAGGTTGAGCACGCTGACCGACGCAGTTGCGGACCTGCCAATCGACTTCAGTTTCATGCTGACGCATGTCACGGTGTAGCGGGAGATGCGCGCGTAATTAGCTGAGGCGGAAAGCCGTACACCGATTCGCGAAAACTTCGCCGAGGTCACTTTCTTGGTCACCACTCCGACAACTTTGAGCGCGCTTGGTTTCGCTGGCTGGTATTTCGCTTGGAAGAGGCGCGAGTCGAATGAGGCTCGACCGGTGGTTGGCACCGTGCGCACTTTGTAGAAAGCATTTTCTTTCAGCCCCGTGACTGTGCAGGTGGCGATGCCGGTGACGGGATCGGCTTGAGCGACGCAACTGCCGATGGTGGAGTTCCCATCGACCACCTCAAAAGTCCACGACCCTAGGTTGTAGTCCCAACGACTTTGAGTAATCGTGAAACTTGAAGGTGACGTCACGACCGACGCTTGTGGAGCTTGGTACAACTGCAAAATGTTGCGCACGACAGAAGCATCCGCGTAGACACTTGGTTCATCAATGCCGCAGACAGCAACGCCAATGCTCGGGCCCCACGACGTGACGCCAACGACAGTGGGTGTGCCATCGATCGTCGCAATCACGGGACCACCAGAGTCGCCCATGCAAGTGTCGACGCGCAATCCGGCTTCATTCACGCCGCCCGCGCACAACATGCTCGGTGCATCGAAGTACGTTGCATCTACAGAGTTGAGCCCAGTGAAGTCAGCGCTCTGTTGTCCTGATGGGGAGGTAATCGCAAACCGAGAATCTGGGTTTGCGCATACTGCATCGCTGACACTCTTCAGGCTGGTGCGTACCAGACTGTCAGGGTACGTGCCGGAACCAAATGGAGACTGATCTCCCCAGCCAGCGGTTTCCAGCTGAGTGGACACCGCGTTGATGGTCTGCATCTGCGCCGAGGTGGCGAGTGCGACCGGCGTCGTATTGGGGATAGTAGATGCGAGTTGGATCAACGCAACGTCGTCTGTGGTGCGCTCACCATTGCTCATGGCCAGGCTCACGAGATATTCCGCTGTGGGATCGAGCCGGAGCACCTTCGAGACCTGCGCTCCAGTCATTTGTGACAAATCGTTGACGCCGCCACCGACAACAATTTCGCTTGGTTGGTTCACTCGAGAAATGTTCGTTTGAGAGTTGTATTCAACAATGCAGTGGGCCGCTGTGAGCACCAGCCTTTGACCAATGAGGACGCCAGCGCAGTACATCGCGTTGCGCATGTTGGTATCGCGGGCATAGTCCGAAGCCAATCCGATAGCAACGATGCTCGGGAATTCACCAGGTACTGCCGGTGTGCCGTTGATGATGGCGTTCGCAGGCGCCGGAGCAGCTCCCACCATGAGCACAGCAAGAAAGCCAGCCACGGCTCGACGCATCAACATTTAGGAACGACTCTTTCTGATTTCAAGAATGACTGGAATGACACTCAGCACGACCATACCTAAAAGAATCGGTTCAAGATTTGCGCGCACAAACTCGATTTCGCCAAGCAGCGACCCAAGCCACGTCACACCGATCACCCACACAGCCGCACCAGCAGCGGAGTAAACGTAGAAACGTTTGCGATCCATACCGGCGATGCCAGCCACAGCTGTAATCAATGTGCGAACGATTGGTACGAAACGCGCGAGGACGATCGCGCGTGCGCCGTGACGTTCAAAAAATTCGTGCGTCTTAGTCACGTACTCAGGTCGCAACAGCTTTGAATTCGGACGATTGAGAAGCCGTGGTCCAATCGCTGCGCCGAAGTGATAGCCGGCGATGTTTCCAAGCACTGCTGCGACATAAAGCACGAGCATGACGAGCCACAGTGGCTCTTTCATCTGACCGCTCGCGACTAGCAGACCGGTGAGGAACAGAAGTGAATCGCCAGGGAAAAACAAGCCAACGAATATCGCGCACTCGAGAAAGATGATTGCGGTGAAACCGACAAGCGCCCACGGCCCCAGCAGCTCGAAGAGGCCTTCGGCGCTAAGCCAGCTAGGCAGGAGAGCCAGTGGCAGGACTGCAAGCGGGCTCATGAATTCTCCTGTCGGTTTCGTCGATCAGCCAACCATGTGCGGCCACCAACAATGACCGATGCGGTGATAAATCCAAAACCAATCACGTAAGCAACGCTCTTCACCGCAGGAATTTGAGCGGCGTAGTAACCAACGAAAGTCATGCCGACTCCCCAAACAACACTGCCGACCAGATTAGCTGACAAGAATCGGTAGTAATTCATTCGGCCGATACCCGCAATGACAGGAATAAGCGAGCGCGCCCACGGCATGAAGCGCGCGACAACCACGGCTGACCAGCCGTACTTTTCATAGAACGACTCGGTCTTTCGGATGGCGAGCTGCAAGCGTGCGCTGCTGCGACGATCGAGATAGGGGCGCCCAAAGTGTCGGCCGAGGACGAACCCGACTTGGTCGCCGAGAAAGGCTGCAATGCCCACACCGACGGCGAGAATCACCGGATTGATACTCGACGTGCTCGCAGCGATGAGACCCGAAGCGAACAGCAAAGAGTCCCCAGTAATGAACGGGATGAACACGCCTACCAACAAGCCAGTGCCAACAAAAATCAAGCCCCACACCGCTAGATAAAACAGGAATGGGCCAGCGCTATCGAGAACATCCGCGAGTTGGTTATCCAGCGCAGCAGCAATGAGGGTCACAGTCCAAGCCTAGGCTGTGCACGTGAATCAGCCGACCGAAGAAAATGTGACCTTTAGTGAAGGCGCAGATGCACCCACGGTCGGCGTCGGTCCTTGGGTTGGGGAGCTGCCGACAGACTCCAGATTCGATCCCGAGCTGCTCCGAGATGGCGACCGACGCAATGTGGTCGACAAGTACCGCTACTGGCGCATGGACGCCATTGTCGAAGATCTCGATCGTCAGCGTTTCCCTTTTCATGTGGCTATCGAAAATCTCGAACACGATCTCAACATCGGTTCCATCGTGCGTTCTGCGAATGCGTTCATGGCGTCAGAGGTACATATTGTTGGTAGACGTCGTTGGAATCGACGCGGAGCCATGGTGACCGATCGTTATCAGCATGTGCGGCATCACGAAGACGTCACTGCGCTCGCAGAGTGGGCGCAACGCAATGGCCTACCTATCATCGGTATCGACAATTTGCCTGGTTCAGTGCCGCTTGAGACGTTTGATTTACCGCGCGAGTGCATTCTTCTTTTTGGACAAGAAGGTGCGGGACTCACCGACGAGGCAAGCAAAGTTGTTCAGGCTTGCTTGTCCATTGCACAATTCGGTTCAACTCGATCCATCAACGCGGGGGCAGCCGCAGCAATTGCGATGCATGCATGGATTCGCCGCCACCATTTCAATCAAGAAAGCAACTAGCGTGAGTCAGCACAAAGAAGTGCTTCGGTTAAGTCAGTTTCGACGACTGCTGCTTGCGCGCACTATTTCGAATTTCGGCAATGGCATGGCACCGACTGCGATGGCGTTTTCGATTCTCGGTATGCCCGGTGGCGATGCAAAAACACTCAGCCTCGTACTGACGTCGTCAGCAATCCCGCTGGTGTTGATGCTCCCTATCGGTGGCGTTTTCGCAGACCGTTTCGGTCGCGCACGCATCATCGGCTCCCTCGACGTTGTCTTGAGTTTCGTTGTGCTCGGCATTGCCTACATTTTCACTCTTGATCAACCACCAGTCGCGTGGCTCGTTGGTCTTTCGATTATTTCTGGAACTCTCAACGCGATGTGGTACCCGGCGTACCCAGGTTTGCCTGCTGACATTGTTGAAGAAGAGCATCTCCAAACAGCAAACTCTTACATCTCGTTCGGCAGCAATGCCGCGACAATCTTCGGTGCGGCAACGGGCGGTTGGTTGGTGCATCAGTTCAGCGGCTCGGTCGCTCTCGCAGTCGATGCACTCACCTTCTTTATCGCCGGCATTCTCGTGTGGGCGCTTCGTCACACTTCATCGCGCTCGACAACAGGCGAGTCAGTTCTGGCAGAACTCGCGCATGGCTG
>JAFMIT010000063.1 GCA_017853815.1 Actinomycetota bacterium | reverse complement strand
TTTTGTCGGTAGCAACATCGCAGAGTTGCTCGTGACACGAGGACATGACGTCGTCGGCCTAGTGCGACGCGAGCTGGATGTCGACGTGCCATGGACCCCGCTGCTCGTCGACTTCAACAATCCGCTCGACATCGCATCAAAACTCGGCTCCGCTGATGCGATAGTGCACTGCGCCATCGCCAATGATTTCAACATGTTGATGAATGACCAGGAGAAGGCCTTCGACGCCTACGTCGGTCTTACGAGCCGAGTCGCGACTGCCGCCAACGCACTGAGCGCTCACCTCGTCTACATCTCCACTGACTGGATTATGGACGGTACGCGACACATGACTCCGGAGAGCGCGTACGGCAATCCCATCAACATCTACGGTTTCCTTAAAGCAATGGGCGAACAAGTCGTTCGGGATCTGTGCCCCAACTCCGCTGCCATCTGTCGCATTGGCGGGGTGATGGGCGCGCATCGCTTGTATGCGCAAGGACCGCGGTCGCAAGATGTCGGCTTCGGCTACTTCGTTTCGGCATTGGTGTCTGCACTGAGTGCCGGTGAAACCTTCGCAGTGTGGGGCGGACCTTTCGTCAACCAAATTGCCACCCCATCGCTTGCGGCAGAAATCGCAGCGGAAGTGGAGCGAGTGGTGCAGTTGCGCGCTGTCGGTCAGTTCCATCTTGTCGGCGACGATGCCGTGACGCGAATGCAGTTAGCGGAGCTGACCTGCGAAGTCTTCGACCTCGATGCATCGCTGTTGCGACAGATTGATGCACCAGAAGACCAACTCTTCCCGCAGGGAGTTCCGGTCGACACTTCACTCGCGAACGCCGCGACGAAGCTTTCACTGAAGCTCGGCCCAACTCCTTTGCGCGAATTGCTCGACGCTTTCCGTCGCGAACGCGAAACAGGCCACATTCAAGCTCTCACGCCACCCTATACTTTGTCCTGACATTTGCTCTAGGCTTCACGCCGAGCACGTGCACGTCAACACAAACCTCGAATCCCGAGAATGGTGGCAGTTATGTCAAAGCGCGAAATCGGCGTCGGCCTCATCAGCGTCGGCTGGATGGGCAAAGTCCACAGCAAGGCGTACACGCTGCTTCCGAGCGTGTATCCAGAACTCAACGTGAAGCCACGCCTCGTCATCGCATGCGACACTGCACCTGATCGCGCGCAGTACGCACAGGACGTTCTCGGCTACGAACAATTCACTCTCGACTACCACGAGGTGCTTAATCACCCAGACGTCGACGTTGTCTCCATCTGCGCACCGAACTTCTTGCATGCAGAGATGGGCATCGCAGCCGCCAAAGCCGGCAAAGCTTTTTGGATTGAGAAGCCTGTCGGTCGCGGCGCGCACGAAACCGAAGCTGTTGCTGCCGCCGCCACTGAAGCCGGCGTGCTGACGACCATTGGTTTCAACTACCGCAATCCGCCCGTTGTCGAGCACGCAAAGCAACTCATCGAAAGCGGTGCACTCGGTCGCATCACCAACGTTCGTGGAACGTTCTTCGCCGATTATTCATCTGAACCAAAAGGCGCACTCTCGTGGCGATTTAAGCGCGAGTTCGCGGGTAGCGGTGTGCTCGGAGATTTGATGGGTCACCTCGCTGATCTTGTGCAGTACTTGCTCGGCCCAATCAGTGAAGTCAATGCCGTCACCAAAACTATTTACACCGAGCGTCCAATTCTGCAGATGGGACAGGGCACACACTTCGACGTCATCGAAGGCGGCGAGATGGGCGCAGTCGAAAACGAAGACTACGCAGGCATGTTGGTGCGCTTCGGTTCGAGCGCAGTCGCAGCTGATGCGGTGGGAACTCTCGAAGCCTGTCGTGCATCCGTCGGTCCACGCGCGTCGTACAACTTTGAAATCTATGGCACCGAAGGTTCGATTAAGTGGGAGTTTGAGCGCCTGAACGAACTACAAGTTGCCATCGGCCGCAAAGGTCCACATCTCGGCTACCAGCGCGTGATGGCAGGACCGGGTATGGGCGACTTCAGTCATTACATGCCAGGCGCGGGTACGTCGATGGGTTACGACGATCTCAAAATCATCGAATGCCGCAAGTTCATTGAGGCATATCTCGGTGGACCAGCACGTAATTGCAACATTCAGGACGCAGTGTCATCAGCGCGCGTGTTGAGTGCTGCAGAAGAAAGTGCTGCATCGCGTCAGTGGGTCGCGGTGCCCGAGACCAACGGCACCACAGCAGCGATTCGTTAAACGTCAGACGGTGAATGCGGCGCGGAAATCCGCCAGCGCCGCTTCGCTGTCGCCACTCGCAAACGCTTCCATCGCAATTGTGCCGGTGTAGCCGAGACGCGCGAGTGCACGTGCAATCGCTGGGTAGTTGATTTCGCCTGTGCCGGGCTGCGCCCGGCCGGGAACGTCCGCCACCTGAATCTCACCGATGTACGGCATCGCTTCTTCGACGAGCTCGATGAGGTTTCCCTCACCAATCTGCGCGTGATACAGATCGAGATTGAGCCGCAGGTGCGGGTTATCCACTGCGCGAACGAGCGCGAGAGTGTCGGCAGCTTTAGCAAATGGCACGCCAGGATGATCGACCGCAGTGTTGAGGTTCTCAAGGCAGAAAACCACACCTTCGCGTTCGCCAAGCTCCGCCAAGCGCTCGAGCGTGCGAGCAGCCTGTAACCACATCGCCGCCGTTACCTCGTGCGTCGGGATGACCGGGAGCCCGCCTTCGCCAAGCCCGGTGCCGTGATGGTTGAGTCGTGGATTGCCGAGCACGCGCGCCGCATCGATGGAGAGCGCGGCAGTGCGCAAGAGTTCATCCGCACCATCGAGAAGGTTGCCCGTGGTGTAGCCCGTCATCGATTTGATGTTCGCACCAGTGGCCGCGAGGGCGTTGAGATCTTTGTTGGTCCAATCCCAGATCTCGACATCGAAGCCGAGGTCACGAATCCTCGTAACTCGCTCGAGAAACGGAAGATCGGTAAACACCATTTCCGCGCAGACAGCGAGGTGGAAGTCATAAGCGGCCATATCAATCCCTATCGGATAAAGGTAAGTATGTCCTATCATAAGCTTCTCACCAGCTTTGGGAAAGGTTTGCACTCATGTCATCAGACAACATCCGCATCGGCTTGATTGGCGCTGGCCGCATCGGCATTGTGCACGCGGGCAGCATCAACGACACGAAAGGTACAGAACTCACGTGGGTCTGCGATCCGTTCGTCGAGAACGCACAGAAGCTCGGTGACCAGTACGGTGCAAAAGTCAGCGCCGATCCCATGGAAGTCATCAACTCCGGTGAGATTGATGCCATCCTCATCGCGTCTCCGACGCCGACCCACGTCGACTTGTTAAGCGCAGGCATTGATGCGGGACTGCATGTGATGTGCGAGAAGCCCATCGACCTCGACATCAATCGAGTCGAAGCTCTGCGAGACAAAGTTAACAACGCAAAAGTCAATGTGACCCTGGGCTTTAATCGTCGTTTCCACCCTCAGTTCGAGACGATCAATCGCCGCGTGAAGGCCGGCGAAATCGGCAACATCGAACAGCTTGTCATCACGAGCCGCGATCCTGGTCCTGCACCGCAGTCGTACATCGCAGTGTCAGGCGGAATCTTCCGAGACATGACGATTCACGATTTCGATATGGCGCGCTATTTCATTCCGCGCATTGTCGAAGTGAGTGCTGTCGGTGCAAATGCATTCTGCGATTACATCGCAGAAGAAAACGACTTCGACTCAGTGACTGTCACCATGAAGGGTGCCAACAACGAGATTGTCACCATCATCAACTCACGCCGCGCGAACTACGGTTATGACCAGCGCCTCGAAGCGTTTGGCTCAGAGGGCATGTTCATTGCGAGCAACGTCTCACCAACGACTGTGCAGCATTTCAATGGAAACTACGCAGAACAGCGTGATCCATACATCGACAACTTCCTTGAGCTGTACGCCGTTGCTTACCGTCGCGAGCTCGCGCTCTTTGTTGAAGGCGTGCGCACTGGCCAACAGCTCACTCCGACATTCGACGACGGTCGCGCCGCCCTCATCCTCGCGGACGCAGCGCATGAGTCAGCTCGTACTGGCAAGAGTGTGAAAGTCTCGGTTTAGTCCTTTCTCGAGACTCATACAAAGAAGGCCTGGGAAAACCCAGGCCTTCTTTGTTGTTTCAATTACAGAGATGCAGCTACTGACTTGATGAATTCAACGCTGCGACGAGCGTCATCGATGGGTCCCATGCCAGCGGCAGGTTCACCGTTGATCACTTTGTCTTGTTCGAGACAGAACCAACCGTCATAGCCCGCGCCGATGAGATGCGTCATGATGGCGCGGATGTCGACGTCGCCATCACCAACCGCGGTGTACATGCCCGCGACGACAGCTTCGTAATACGTCATCTCGCCTGACTGCACTTTGGCAGCGAGATCGAGCTGGACATCCTTGAGGTGGCAGTGCTTCACGCGGTGTGCCCACTTCTGCGCGAACGCAACCGGATCGGTGCCGCCGATGAACATGTGACCCGTGTCGAAGCAGATGCCAATTTCAGAACCTTCGAGGACATGCATGATGTCGCTTTCGGTCTCAATCATCGTGCCGACGTGTGGATGCACAGTCGCGGTGACGCCACGCGATGCTGCGTACTCGTCGATGCGCTTGAGATTGTTGAGCAGAGTCGCCCAGGCAGCGTCATCGATTTCGGGACGCTTGACGTCGTAGTTGCCGCCAGGCTGTTCCGCCGCGATGACAAGCACCTTCGCCCCGGATGCCTCGTACGCATCGAGCTCAGCCACAACCTTGGGCATGGGGTCGACATCGGGATCGTGCAAGACCACAGGGAAGAAGCCGCCGGTGGCCTCCATGCCGAGGGCCGCCAGCTTGTCCGCGCGAGCAGCTGGGTCGGTGGGCAAAAAGCCGTAGGGACCGAACTCTGTGCCGGTGAGACCGAGCTCGGCCATCTCAGCAAAGACTCGGTCGGGACCCATCTGGTAACCCCAGTTGTCGGCCTCGCACACGCCCCACGAGATGGGGGCTCCAGCGATTTTCACGTCCATGATGTTTCCTTTCACATGCTCTGGCGATGCGCATATCCAAGCAGGGATTTAGCCATTTGTCAGGACTTAATGTCAAATGAGTTTTCGCCAGCGCATTTGAGCCGAAAAATAGGGCTTTTTGGTTTCCATTTGGTAACAATGGGCGCTCAACACTTAAATGTTAGGACATATGCCTGTTGAATACGGCTCGTTGCGTGTGAGCCCCGTGCTCACATCCGCGCGACGTCTTATTAGGGACACGAAAGGGCATTTAATGTCACGTATCAAACTTATTGCGCTCGGTGCAGTTGCCGCTTTGGCACTCGCTGGTTGCAGTAGCGCTACCACCGAAGAGAGCCCATCTGCTTCGGAAAATCCAAACGCAAGCATCAAGATTTGCGTTTACACCCATGGTGATGGCGGTACCTTCTGGTCAGTCGCACAAAAGGGTGCTGAAGCAGCAGCTGCTGATCTCGGCGTCACCCTTGACTACCAGGGTTCAAGCAACGATGCTGCCAAGCAAGCATCAACCATCCAGGCTGGTATCGCAGCTGGTTGCTCCGGCATCGCAGCATCTGCACCAGACCCAGAAGCAATCAAGTCAGCAATGCTTGCTGCACATGATGCTGGTATCCCAACCGTCACCATGAACTCAGGTTCTTCTGTGTTCAAGGATCTCGGTGCTTTCACCCACATCGGTCAGGACGAAGTTGTTGCCGGCCGCGCTGCTGGTGAAAAGTTCAACGAGATGGGTCTCAAGCACATCCTCTGCCCAATCCAGGAAGCCAACAACATTGGTCTCACGGATCGTTGCAAGGGTGCAGCTGAAACCTTCAATGGCAAGGTAACCAACTTCAACCTTGATGGTGGTCTTGCAGACCTCACCGCAGCATCAGCAAAGCTCAAGGCAGCCCTTCAGGCTGACTCGACCATCGATGGCATCTTCGCCCTCAACGCTGACATCGCTGCAAAGGCTGCTCTTCCAGCAGCACAGTCACTCGGTCTTGATCTGAAGATCGGCACCGTTGACATGTCTGCAGAAGCACTTCAGGCAATCAAGGACGGCACCATGGTGTTCGCGATTGATCAGCAGCAGTACGCACAGGGCTACCTGTCTGTCACCCTCCTGTACCTTGCTCTTAGCAATGGCAACCAGGTCGGCGGCGGCACCCCTGTTTACTCAGGTCCAGGATTCGTTACGGCCGACAACGTCGACCAGGTTCTTGATCTCGTAACCGCAGGTACTCGCTAAAACCAACGATTGAATGCGGTGGTGGGTTGGATCCCAATCCACCACCGCATTCGCTCTATCTAGAAACAAAAAGGCAACTCATGAGCTCAACCGCAACACCGCAGAACGACGAACGAGTCGCCAGCACTGGCCTTGTTCTCAAAGTTTTGCGACGTCCAGAATTCGGTGCCTTCCTCGGCGCCATCGCGATTTTTGTCCTCTTCACTGCGGTGGATACGACGGGCAACTTCGGGAAAATTGACGGCGCTGTCGGCTGGACAGACATCGCTGCTCCTATCGGCATTGTTGCCATCGCCGTCTCGCTTCTGATGATTGCTGGCGAATTCGATTTGTCTTCCGGCGTCATGGTTGGCACAACCGGTCTCATCATCGGCATGCTCGTCACAGAGCTCAACTTCGGCATTTGGCCAGCAATTGGTACTGCAATGCTCTTCGCGGCGCTTGTTGGTTTCATCAACGGTTATGTCGTCGTTAAAACAAAACTTCCGTCATTCATCGTGACACTCGCGACGTTCTTCATTCTTAAAGGCGCCAACATGGCGTTCACCATGGTCGTCACTGGCTCTGTCCGCGTGACGGGCACCGACAAGGCCGAGGGTTACGACAGTGCGGCGATGCTCTTCGCTTCGCACGTCGGACCTGGCGGAGTGTCGATTGCACCAATCGCGGCACCTACTGATTTCCAGATCACCGTCGTGTGGTGGCTACTTATCACGGCGATTGCGACCTGGGTGCTCACCCGCACGCGCTTTGGCAACTGGACATTCGCCGCTGGTGGCGATGCCAACGCAGCTCGCAACGCAGGTGTGCCGGTGGATCGCACCAAGATTGCACTCTTTATGTACACCTCGCTCTCGGCAGCACTTGTCGGCGTGATGTTCGTGCTTCGTCTGCGCGGTATGCAGGCTGGCCAAGGTGTCGGCCAGGAGTTCTACTACATCATTGCTGCAGCTGTCGGTGGCACGTTGCTCACCGGTGGTGCTGGTTCCGCTATCGGTGCGACGATCGGTGCGACCATCATGGGTATGGCGTACATCGGTATTCCGTACGCACTCTGGAACAGTGACTGGACGTCGACCTTCCTCGGCATCATCTTGTTCAGCGCCGTCATGATCAACACCTATATCGGCCGTCGTGCACGAGGAGGTCGCAAGTGAGCACCACACCAGCACTCGAACTCGTCAACGTCGGCAAAACGTTCGGCAGCGTGATCGCGCTGCGCGATATTTCTGTCACTGTCGACCAGGGATCTGTCACGTGCATCCTCGGCGACAACGGCGCCGGCAAGTCGACGCTCATCAAGATTTTGTCGGGCGTGCACAAGCCATCATCGGGCGAGTACCTCCTCGAAGGCGAGTCAGTGAACTTTGACTCCCCACGTGATGCGATGGCACGCGGTATTGCGACCGTGTTCCAGGATCTTGCGACGATTCCGTTGATGTCGGTCTGGCGCAACTTCTTCTTGGGCAACGAAATCACCACTGGCTGGGGACCGATCAAGTTCTTGGACGTCAAGCGCATGCGCGATATCGCGAAGGCCGAACTCCTCAACATGGGCATCGACCTGCGCGACACCAACCAGCCGATCGGCACTCTGTCCGGTGGCGAGCGTCAGGCTGTCGCGATTGCTCGCGCCGTGTACTTCGGCGCGAAGGTCCTCATCCTCGATGAGCCGACCTCTGCTCTCGGTGTCCGTCAGTCAGGTGTCGTACTCAAGTACGTGCTCGCTGCGAAAGAGCGCGGTGTTTCGGTGGTCTTCATTACCCACAACCCGCATCACGCGGCACTCGTGGGTGATCGCTTCTACCTGCTTAACCGCGGCAAGCTCGCTAGCGAATACCAGCGTGAATCACTCGTTCTCGAAGACCTCACCAAGGCCATGGCCGGTGGCGCTGAGCTCGAAGCTCTCAAGCACGAGATCGGTCGCTAGTCCGCAGCGCAGGGGAGCGAGACCTAGCGTTTTCGGCTCGTCTCCCCTATTGTTAGGACATACTGACTAATAGCCGAATTCTGGTAGTCTCGGCCACGACCTAGGAGGACCTGATGGCGACGCAACGGATGACTGTTGCTGAAGCGCTGGTGCGGTTTCTCATTGCTCAACACATTGAGGACGATCGCGACGGCGTCACCAAGCCTCTGATTCCTGGTGTGTACGCGATCTTTGGTCACGGCAATGCCCTCGGCCTCGGTGAAGCGCTCGAAAAGCATCGCGACCAGATTCGCACGATTCGCGGTCAGAACGAAGAGGGCATGGCTCTCGCCGCGGTCGGTTATGCCAAAGCTGCTCGTCGCCGCCAAGTCATGGCCGTCACGACGTCGGTCGGACCGGGCGCACTCAACACAGTGCCAGCAGCAGGTGTGGCGATGGCCAACCGCTTGCCAGTTCTGCTACTCCTCGGTGACACCTTCAATTCGCGCGAACCAGATCCGGTGCTGCAGCAGATTGAACATTTCGAAGCACCGACGACGACGTCCAACGATGCCTTGCGCACCGTCAGCCGCTACTGGGATCGCATCACGACACCATCGCAACTTCTCAACTCGCTGCCACAGGCCATCGGCGTCTTGCTCGACCCAGAAGACACCGGCCCCGTCACCCTCGCGCTTCCACAGGATGTGCAGGCGATGGCTTTCGACTTCCCTGAAGAATTCTTTGCGACCCGCGTCCATCGCATTGCCCGCGCTCGCGCCGACCGCACACAGCTTGCGACCACAGTCGAGATTCTCAAATCCTCCAAGCAGCCACTCATCCTCGCAGGTGGTGGTGTGCATTACTCACTCGCAGAGACAGCACTCGCTGACTTCGCCACCAAGCACAACATTCCAGTGATGGAGTCAGTCGCGGGCAAGTCATCACTGCCAGCAGATCACCCGATGTTTGTCGGGCCGATTGGTGTTTTCGCGGAGAGTGCATCGCAGCCCATCGCATGGCAACCAGATGTGGTTCTCGCTATTGGCACTCGCCTACAAGATTTCACGACTGAATCTGGCAGTGTTTTTAAGAACCCC
>JAFMIT010000062.1 GCA_017853815.1 Actinomycetota bacterium | reverse complement strand
ACAGTGGCGCTGCGTTGACCTTCAGGCAAGGTGTACACACTCTCGATGGCATTGGCGAGTGCTCGGTCGGTGACACCAAAGCCAGGCTTTGCGGGCACCACAACCGGCTTGCCTGAGCTGACATCCCAGGTCGCGTTCTGGACTGGTGTTTCCACTCCGCTGAAGCCTTCGTCTGTCATGCGACGAACAGTGCGCGGATCGAGGTGCACTTTGAGATCGTCGTTTTCGACGGTGAAACGCATAGCTCGCGCGATCTTGCTCGGCGTGTACACAGCAGAGCTCACCGGCTGCGTGGCCGTTACTGGCGCACTGGTAGTCACAGTGACATCAGCGCTCAGAGCTGGTTCGACGACTTTCTTGATGAGTTCCTTGGCCGACTCAAGTGTCACTTTTGGATCATCGGGATTCATCGCCAGCTTGATGGTCCACGACTTTTCAGAGAAATCTTTTGTCAACGTTGCAAGCGTTTGTGATTGTGCAGCAGTGACGTCTAGAACTTTGCCAGTCTTGCCAGCCACCACTCGCGGTTCAAGTCCATCCAAAGCGATGGTCGGTTCAACAGCTGGATGGTCGACTGTGTCCGCTAGCTCTGCGAGTCCAGACGCAAGCGCCTCGTCACTATTGATGACTGGGGCAACGGTACGACCACTAAAGACGGCGCTCAGCAGATCGAAAGGATTGAGACTGCCAGTAGGAATTTTCGCGAGCGTCGCATCCACATCGAGATAGACACCGTATCGAGAGACCAAGTCTTTGCTCTTAGTACCGGCCGCGACGAAGGTGAGATTCTTAGATTCAAAATCTGAAGCAGCTTGCTCTAACGTCGTGCGAGCCTCTGCAACGCTCATGTGGCCGATGTTGATGCCGCCGACGCGAGTACCCGATGGAATACCGCTGCCGACCGCGAGAACCAACCCGCCATACGCCACCACTGCCACGCCTGCCGCAACCACAATCTTCTTGGAGCGTGGCCAGGCCGCAATGCCAGTGCGTTCTGTGGCTGGTGAAGTGAGCACCTCATCTTCAGATGGCGGTTCAGCTTCAAAAATGTCAGTCGCCAACTCGTCTGGGCTGTCAGTGGCCGTTACGTCGGGGGTCACGTCATCCGAAGACTCGACGACAGGCAAAACCTCTGTCTCTTCAGCACGCTCCGCGAGAATGTCGTTAACCAGCGCGGACAGCGCGTCATTGTCTGACGGCTGCGGCACCTTCGGATCGTCTGAATCGTTCATAAGCAGTCAGACTTTAGTGTGCCGCGGCGCGGAAACTAAATCCCAGCAAAAAGGTCGGTTTCGCGGTTTTCCGCGTCACCCTTGCGGCCAAGGAGCCGGTAGAACTCTCGCCCATAGGCATCGTCCTTCATCAACTGCATGGCCGCAAAGAAACCTGCATCGACATTGAGTTGGGTCCGATGTTCGCGCAGTGCATCGAGTTTGGCATCGACGTATGCATTGCCATCGATTTCGGTAGTCACGATGTCGTCATCACACAGGAACTGGAATTCTTCTGCGTTCATAGGGGGCATTTCGAAAGGTAGATCCATCGCTGCAATCGCGGCCATCCCACGCTCAAACAGGCCGCGAGGGTTCGCGTTCCAGTAAACCTTGGCAATGGACCAGGCCTCCCCGAGATCCGAACGGAAACCGTCGGCGGCCGCCAGGATGCTCGCGTACATCGCGACCCGATGGGCCTTGATGTGGTCAGGGTGACCGTAGCCACCGAACTGGTCGTAGGTCACGAGCACTTGTGGGCGAATTTCGCGAATCACAGCAACGAGTTCCGTCGCCGCCTCGAGCAGATCGGCTTGCCAAAAGCTCTGCGGGTTCTCGTTCTGAGGCGTGCCCATCATCCCCGAGTCACGGTAACGGCCGAAGCCACCTAGGAAGCGGTGGTCGGTCACTCCGAGTTTGGTCATGGCGTTTGCGAGTTCGACTTCGCGGACCTCGGCCAGCCGATCTTCGTGCGCCGAAGCGACATGAGCCAGGTCTTCAACAATGACCTCGCCTTCTTCGCCCGCGGTACACGTGACGAGCGTGACCTGAGCACCTTCAGCGACGTACTTGGCCATCGTGGCGCCATTAGAGATCGTTTCATCATCAGGATGAGCATGGACGAAGAGCATGCGGCGGTCAGCGGTCATAGGCTCAGCCTAGATGTTCCAGACATGACAAGGTGGTCACATGGCAACGTGCAACTGCAGCACTGTTGATGATGCGTTCCCAGAACGCGCAGCTCTCACGGGACAGTTTCGCAAAGGTGCGCCGCGCAGTTTTGTGATCTCTGAGTTGGGTCATCGCGTGGGGTTTGTACGCAGTGAATCCGAAACTTCTGCACAGCTGGATCTCTGGGTTGTTGAGCACCTCAACAGCACGCCAGTCGAGCGGTGCGTCGTTCGCGCCGCAGCACTGTGGAGTGATGCCGAAAACCTCTCGCCTGCCGAGCGAGCTCGTCGCGAACGTCTCCGCGAATCTGGTGCTGGCATCACGTCGTTCTCTGCTGACGATGCCATGACAGTTGTCGCTTTCGCACTGTCGGGCCAACTGTGGATTGTTGATGTGGCTTCAGGTTCTGCTGAGCAGATCACTGGCTACGAGGCGGTGGTTGATCCGCGTCTCAATCCTCAGGGCAGTCTCGTTGCTTTCACAGCTGGTGCTGATTTCTACGTCTACGACATTCTTGATGGACGAGAGGTTTTTCACCTCACCGCCGAATGTGAACACATCACGTACGGTCTCGCCGACTTCATCGCGTCGGAAGAGCTCGGTCGCTACCGCGGACACTGGTGGTCCCCCGATGGCGCCCAAGTTTTGGTCGAGCGAAACGACGAGACATTTGTTGAAATCAGATGGATTGCAGACCCCACTTTCCCCGACGCAGAACCCCGACCACATCGTTACCCAGCGGCCGGAACCAAGAACTCCAAAGTTTCCTTGGTGCATGTGGACCTGGGAACCGGCGCAATGACCGCTCTCGGACCAGCGCACCAGTCACTTGAATATTTGGCCAACGTCACGTGGGACGCAGAAACGCCATTGATGACGTGGCTTTCACGAGACCAGCGCACGGAGGTCTCGTACACATTGCGAGATGACGAAGTGCAATTCGTCTCGCACAAGACTGACGGTTGCTGGGTGGATTGTGGCGTGGGAGTACCTCGCCTTCTCAGCGACGGACGCCTGCTGACCACCACTGAGATTGATGATCATCGCGCGGTGTGGGTTGGCGAAACTGAAGTCGACTTTGGGCGACGCCATGTTGCGAGTGTGATCGCGACTGATTCACACGGGGTCACGGTCGCGGCCTATAACCAACCTTGGGAACTGCAGATTGTGCACGCCGATCCTGACGGGAATCTGTTAGAGGTCAGTAGATCTGATGGATACGCCTCGGCACTGCGAAGCGGCGTGTACACGGTGTTGGTCCAAAATGCGCTGGATCTCCGTCGTCCTACCTACACGGTGCTCAAGAACTTTCAACCTATCGCGACCATCGAGAACAATGCCGGCATCCCTGCGGTAGAAGCCCGAGTCACCATTGAGTCGGTCACGGAGTCGCAGTTACCAACCGCAATCCTCTGGCCCGAGAATCACATTCCGAAGTCGCATCAGTTGCCAGTGGTCGTATCGATTTATGGCGGACCGCATCACTCTGAAGTGGTGGCTTCCCAACTGAGTTTTGCGAGCAACCAGTGGCTTGCGAACCAGGGTTTTGCAGTTGTCGTGATCGACAATCGAGGAACGCCCGGAAAAGGCCCTGCGTGGGAGCGAGCGGTAGCCGGCAATCTCGCAGATCCTGTGCTCGAAGACCAAGTCGCTGGCCTTCAGGCGCTACTCGCCAAATACCCAGATGACCTAGACGGCAGTCGAGTTGGAATTGAAGGCTGGTCCTTCGGCGGATTCCTCAGTGCCCTAGCAGTGCTGGATCGGCCAGATGTTTACGCGGCTGGCTGGGCAGGAGCGCCGGTGACAGAGTTCGTGTTGTACGACACTGCGTACACCGAACGTTACCTCGGTCATCCCGCAGATCAAGCCGCCGAATACAAGAGGTCTTCGCTGAGCCATCGGGCGCACAAGCTTTCGCGTCCACTCACGCTGATTCATGGTCTCGCCGATGACAATGTGCTTGCTGCGAACTCTCTCCAACTGTCTGGTGCACTGTTGGCGGCAGGGAAAGCGCACAGCTTCATCCCGCTAGCAGGCGTTTCTCACATGACGCCACAAGTAGCAGTAGCGCGAAACTTGATGCTAATGATGCGCGACTTCTTCAAGTCGAATCTTTAAGCAGCAGCTCAAGCGTTGCTGGTGAGATTGATGTCGTTGAAGTTCACACAACCGTAAGGCGTCCAGACAGAGACACCAGTGACACCGCTGCCCCAGATGTACTGAGTCTTGGAGAACACACCTGGCAGTACCCACATGTTGTCCATGACGCTCTGGTTGATTGCTCGCCACTTCGACGAGCGCGAGGTCGCATCGGTGTCCGCTTCGGCTTCTCGCACCTGCACCAAGAATTTCTTGTACGCCGGATCGTCTTGGTTTCGTACCAAATTGAAGTTTCCGTCTGCCGCAATGTCCGTGATGACCGTCGACGGCGAAAGCCAGTCCGGTGCCCAGCCTGCGCGGGACAAGTCGCCCTGAAGTTTCGTATCAAAGACCGTGCCGTAGTACTGCTCTTTCGGAATCAGGTTGCCTCGAAGCTTGATTCCGGCTTTTGCGAGTGATGCGCTCCAAATGGCGACGCCTGCCTGATGAATTGGCAGGTTCGTGGTGTCGAAGGTCAGTCCATCGACGGTTGCTCGCTTGTACACGGCCGGACAAACACTCTTGGCCTGATTGAGAAGCTCGCGAGCTTTTGCTGGATTTCCGCCTGGCTTTGCGTCCTCGTAACCAGTGATCTTGGCGTATGAATCGGGGAACAAGGATGGCTTAAGCAATCCATCTGCAAGATCGCCAACAAACTCAGGCGTGCCAGTGAGCGCCGTGAGCGCCTGCCGATCCAAGGCATAGAAAATGGCTTGGCGAATTGGTAAGCAGGACAGCTTTGCGACGTTGAATGCCGTAAAGGAAATAAAAGGATCTTCACCACTCACGCGGCGAGCGGCCGTGCGCTGGAGATTGAAGATGATGCCCGTCGAGGCTGCGGCCACTGGATCTAGCATGACAGCGGTCTTGCCAAGTTCGCTGTCTTCGACAATCGCGTCTTCCATGTCCTGATAGGTGTTGCCGTATTTGACGACAATCTGTCCCGGTAATGCCCGACGAATGCTGTCGTGCGATGAATCCCAGTTGGGATTGCGATCGAGCACCAACTGCACACCAGGCTCATTTTCAGAAACCACATACGGACCACTCGAGATTGGGTGTTGGTCGTAATCGGCCTGAGTGTCCAGCTCCGCTGGAACTGGCGAGAACGCGAGCATTGTGACCATGTGATTGAAGTCGCCGACAGGACGGTTCAAGTGAAACGTGATTGTCCGATCATCGCTTGAGCACTCGACCGCCTTGTCGAAAGCGGCTGTGTCGTTGTTGGCCGTCTTATACGGACCTTTATAAACGCTGCCGCCATCCAACGACAGTGGGATATCCAGCCATCGCAACGCGTAGTCAGGTCCACCTGTGATGACATCGGTAGCAAAAGAACGTGAGACGCCGTACTTCACATCTGCACACGTAATGGCTGATCCATCTTCGAAGGCAATGCCTTCGCGGAGAGTGAACGACCACGTCTTGGCATCGGCTGACGGCGTTCCAAGATCTGTAGCCAGGTCGGCCGCAAGTTCAGTACCCGCAACCCCAGAACCAGGGACATACATGGTGAGCGTGCGATGCAGATAGGTAGCTGCGAACGCCATGTCCGTTGCGACGTAATTGCGCTGCGGGTCGAGGTGAGCGAACTGCGCATCCTCGGTGAGGAATGTCAACGTGCCGCCGCTAGCGGGCTTCTGAGTGCAGCCTGTTAGTGCCAGTGCGAGCACAGCGCAGCCGACTACCAGTTTGTTGAAACTCACCATGAAACAGGACTCCTACGCACTCATTTCCGAGGCGCACCCTATGACAGGCGCTTGTTACTTATTGCGATTGCGGGTCTTGTCGCGATCAACCTTGGCCAGCAGCACCTTGCGGATGCGCACTGCGGCTGGGGTCACTTCGATGCATTCGTCTTCACGGCAGAACTCGAGCGCTTGCTCAAGTGACAGCAAACGTGGCGGAATCAGGCGCTCAAGTTCATCGGCAGTGGAAGAGCGCATGTTGGTGAGCTTCTTCTCTTTGCAGATATTGACGTCCATGTCTTCGGAACGTGAGTTTTCGCCGACGATCATGCCTTCGTAGACATCGGTCGTTGGTTCCACGAACAGGCTGCCTCGCTCCTGCAGACCGAAGCATGCAAATGACGTGACCTGACCAGTGCGGTCGGCGACGAGCGAACCGTTCGGACGCGTGCGCACTTCACCGAACCATGGTTCGTATTTTTCGAAAACGTGATGCAGAAGGCCGGTGCCGCGAGTTTCAGTCAAGAACTCTGTGCGGAAACCAATCAAGCCACGAGCTGGCACAAGGTATTCAAGTCGCACCCAACCGGTTCCGTGATTGATCATCTGTTCCATACGGCCTTTGCGTGAACCGAGGAGCTGGGTCACGGCACCGACGAAATCTTCAGGCACGTCGACCGTCAAACGCTCAACTGGCTCATGCAACTTGCCGTCGATCTCGCGCGTCACAACTTGTGGCTTACCCACCGTGAGCTCGTAGCCTTCACGACGCATCAATTCAACGAGAATTGCGAGCTGGAGTTCGCCGCGTCCCTGAACTTCCCAGGCATCTGGACGTTCGGTCTCGAGCACGCGCAAAGAAACGTTGCCGATAAGTTCGCTATCGAGACGATTCTTCAGCAGTCGGGCAGTCAACTTGGTACCGCTACGGCCAGCGAGTGGTGATGTGTTGGTACCAATCGTCATCGAGATGCTCGGTTCGTCGACGGTAATCACTGGAAGCGGAACTGGATTCTCAGGATCAGCGAGAGTCTCACCGATGGTGATCTCTGAAATACCCGCGACAGCGACGATGTCGCCAGGACCAGCAGATTCAACCGAGACTCGATCGAGCGCCTCTGCCATCAACAATTCAACGACTTTGACCTTCGAGATGGAGCCGTCCTGCTTGCACCACGCGACCTGTTGGCCCTTGCGGATCGTGCCCGCATGCACGCGGCACAACGCGAGCCGACCGAGATACGGCGAGGCATCTAGGTTGGTGACGTGAGCTTGCAGCGGCATTTCTGGGTCGTATGACGGCGCAGGAATCGTGTTGAGCAACGTCTCGAAAAGAGGCTCGAGGTTTTCGCTGTCTGGCATTCCGCCGTCTTCTGGCTGATTGAGCGAAGCGCGACCGGCGCGAGCCGATGCGTATACGACTGGAAAGTCGAGAACCGCGTCATCGGTGCTGTCGTCCATGAGATCCATGAAGAGCTCGTAGGTCTCGTCGACAACTTCTTTGATGCGCGAGTCGGGGCGATCAACTTTGTTCACGACCAGCACAACGGGAAGCTTCTTTGCGAGCGCCTTGCGGAGCACGAAACGAGTCTGTGGGAGCGGCCCTTCAGAAGCGTCCACGAGCAGAAGCACGCCGTCGACCATCTCAAGACCGCGCTCGACCTCGCCACCGAAGTCAGCGTGACCTGGGGTGTCGACAATGTTGAGCACTACAGGGCCGTCAGTCGCATGCACACCCGCGTAACGAATCGCGGTGTTCTTGGCGAGGATCGTGATGCCTTTTTCGCGCTCGAGATCCATGGAGTCCATGACGCGCTCGGCGACGTCTTGGTTAGCTCGGAAAGCGCCCGACTGCCACAGCATCGAGTCGACGAGGGTGGTCTTACCGTGGTCAACGTGGGCGATGATGGCGACGTTACGGAGATCTGGACGAATAGCAGTCTTGGCTGATTTCACTTGGGAAGTTTACCCGCGTAAATCTCAGTCCCTGACCAGTTACGTCCCTCAGAGGTGTGAGCGAACCCACTCAATTGCCGCACGCAAAGGTGGCAAGTCCACAGGCAGCCACGCAACCCGCTCTGCGTCGTCGATCGATACCCAGGTCATGTCGTCATGCTGTTCGAGCAATTGTGGCTCGGCATCGCCTTGTATCCGGCAGATAAAAACGTTGAGTGCGTAGTCCTCGCCCATGGGCCAGGCGCCATCAGGCAAAGGGCCAGGTAGCGGCGCGAGAACATCGATTTCGACCCCGAGTTCCTCACGAATCTCGCGCCGGCACGCATACTCAATGCTGGGGTCGTCGTCATCAACTTTGCCGCCAGGGAATTCCCAGCCGCCCGCAAGGTGAGGAGGTTCAGTCCGGCGAGCCGTAAAGATCTCCGCCTCTGGCGCATTCCCCCGCACCAATACGGCTGCAGCAACTGCAATCCGTTGTGTCATGTCCAGTTCCTCACTCAAATTGGGTAGAAAGATTCACTTCATCTGCAACACTACCCATACACATCACCAGGGGTGGAGATTCGTGGAGACTCAAGAGTTCGAACAGCTTGTGCGGACGCATGCCGATTTAGTGCGCTCGTTTATCTGGCGACGCTCCGGCGGTCTCGATGTCGCGATTTCAGACCCTGAAGACATTGCTGCCGAGGTGTGGATCATTGCGTGGCAGCGACGCGAAGCCGCCCCATCCCCCGATGACACCTCAGCCACAACAGCGTGGCTACTTCAGATTGCGCGTCATCTGCTCGCCAACCACATCCGCAAGACCGACACGCGGCGGCGCATCACCAACACCTTGCGCCAAGAAGAGCTGGTGCTCGCGTCCGCCGAGTCCCTGCTCATCGCAGACGAAACTTTGCGCGAGGTATTCGCAGTGCTCACCCCGGGCGAAAAGGAAGTTATGGCGTTGAGCCTCTGGGAAGGTCTCGGTCCGCATGAGATTGCTGTGATCTTGGGATCGACAGACAACGCCGTCTCACTGCGGCTACACAAGGCGCGCACCAAAATCAAGTCTTTGCTCGAATCAGGGAAAGATTCTTAAACAGCAACACACCATGGCAGCAGAACCACGCCTTTAGGAGGCAGTCATGAACTTCGAAGATTTCGAAAACAAGTTTCGCGAATCTGATCCGGCTCGCTCGCTTTCCCCAAGCGAAGCGCATCATCACGATCACATGATTGAGCGCGCGATGTCAGCAGACACGACGCACTTGCCTCCGGTTTCACGTTGGACCACCCGTCGCAAGGTGACCTCATCTGCGGCTGCCGTACTTCTCCTCGGCGGCCTCATGGCTCCGACGTTGA
>JAFMIT010000061.1 GCA_017853815.1 Actinomycetota bacterium | reverse complement strand
TGCGACAGTTGAGCTTCTTCTGGCCGCGAGTGCTTGGCGGGCCTGCCTGGAAGATTCTGAGTACAAAATCTTCCGTGATTGAACAAGCCGCCCGCACGGCAGGTGTTGATTTAACCGTGACGCAGCGACGCTTTGTTGCTGCAGAAATTGAATGGGCTAAATCCTCCGGACTCGACCCTCAAGGTTATGCGCTCGTTGAGCGTCCGTTCGCTGATGTCGAACCCGCAGACGTCGTGGGTATTTGGTCGGCGTATCAAGACTTGCTCACGACAACGAATCACATTGATTTTGAAGATGTTTTGGGATTGACACTTGGAATGCTGCAGCAGCGACCTGACGTCGCTGAAGAAATTCGTCGCCGCTACCACTGGTTCACCGTGGATGAATTCCAAGACGTCACTCCGTTGCAGCAAGCACTTCTCGACATTTGGGTAGGTGAGCGAGACGAACTGTGTGTTGTCGGCGATCCTGCGCAGACGATTTATAGTTTTGCTGGCGCGGCACCTAACTTCTTGACGAATTTTCGTCATCGCTTTCCGCAGTCGACAGTTGTTGAACTTGCGAGAACGTATCGATGCGCCGAACCCATCACTCAGGCGGCCAACGCGCTCCTGTCACGAGAACTCCCGCACTTGCGCACGGGATTAACCATGACATCACAGTCGTCCGCGCAGGGCGCAGTGACAACTGGGTCGTTCGCAACAGACAACGACGAAGCAGCAGCGATAGCGAGTCAGATTCGCGATCTGATTGCCTCGGGTGAAGACGTCAGATCTATCGCGATTCTCGTGCGGCTGAATTCCATGACCGTTCCTCTCGAGCGAGCGCTAGATGCGGCCCAAATTCCCTACACGCTCAAAGGTGCCACTCGGTTTTTCGATCGGCGAGAAGTCAAGCAAGTATTGCTGGCGCTTCGAGCAGAGTCCTATAGCCACGGTGGAGGCTCGCTGGCTGCGATTGTGCGCGATGCGGCCATTCGGTGTGGCTGGTCGCCTACGATCACGGCGACTTCGAGCGAGGCGCGATCTAGCTGGGAAGCGCTGAGCGCATTGGTGGCGTTGGCGGCCGATGTCGAACAGGCAGATTCCAACGCGACAGTGATTGACTTCTTTGAAGAAGTGGCGAGATTGACACTCGCTCAACACGAGCCAGCTCCGGCTGCTGTCACGTTGGCCACGATTCATGCCGCAAAAGGCTTGGAATGGAATCACGTCTTCTTGCCTGGTCTCAACGAAGGCACGTTGCCGTACGCGCTTGCGACGAGCGAACAGGCGTTAGCAGAAGAGCGGCGTCTCATGTACGTCGCCATCACGCGCGCCCGCCTCAGTGTCAATGTGTCATGGGCGCTAACTCGCAACGGTCAACCACAGCAGGTCTCACGTTTCGTCTCCGAAATGGGCGCAACGACGGCTCTCACACCGTCGGTTTCTACCGTCTCGATTGCCCACCAACGAGATGAAGCGGTGACTCGAGAATTCTCGAAATGTTCGCTGTGTGGCAAAGGCCTCAGTAAGGCTTTCGAGATTGCGGTTGGGCGTTGCCAGACCTGCCCAGCACCGGACGTCAGTGCGCGCGTGGATGTGCTCTTGAAGTGGCGAGACAACCAAGCTGTTGCCGAAGCGACTGTTCCTTGGTTGGTACTGACCGAAGCATCGCTCGTGGCAATCGCTGAGCAACTCCCAGATTCGCCATCTGCGCTCATGGCCATGCATGGGATGACACTCGACAAATTCGAGCGCTTTGGTGAAAGTCTGCTTGAGGTTGTTAGTCAGCTGAGCTAGCTGATTCCACGGCAAAGCCTGGAACCCATTTCTCAATTTCGACACGCGCTGGGATGGTGCATTCCAATTGGCTGAGAACTCCGATTGAGCCTAGCCAGACGCGGTGAATCAAAAGGTACGACGGAGGCAAATTGATTTTGAAACCGATCGTGAACTCGGGCTGACGTGGATCGTTGATGCGAGAGAACTGAGTGCGCATCCAATCTCTACTGAACGTGAAGTACTCGCTCTCTGCTGGTTCAGTAAACGGAGCGAGGTAGTCGTGCAGTTGTTGTGGGTCGACGGTGATGTTGGGCAGGAGAAAACCTTCTTCTCGCAATCCGTCGACAACTTCTTGTGGATTGTTGTTCATCGAAATCTTGAGAAGGCGACCCATCGCCTGTGGCAGACCGTCTGGCAACTCTGCGACGGCACCGAAATCGAGAACGCCGAGACGACCGTCTGGAGTGACGCGGAAATTTCCTGGATGTGGGTCTGCATGGAGCAGGCCGCACCGTGCGGGACCTGACAGCAAGAATCGCTCGTATTTCAGACCCATGCGGTTTCGTTCTTCTTGGTCACCGTGGGTGATGACTTTCGACAGCGGCGAACTATCGAGCCACTCAGTGACGAGAACAGTCGGCGCACTGAACACCACCTGCGGAATCGCCACATCTTGGTCGTCGGCATAGGCCTCAGCGAAACGTTGTTGAGAGCGCGCTTCGCGCTCGTAGTCGAGCTCTTCGACCATGCGGTGTTTGAGTTCGTCGATGATTGGATCGATGTCAATGCCAGGCGCGATCATGCTCATCAATCGAGCGACGCGGCTAGCTTGTTGAATATCTGAATCGAGTGCTTTGGCGGCGCCGGGGTACTGGACCTTGACTGCTACCCGGCGGCCGTCGTGCCATACACCTTTGTGGACTTGGCCAATTGAGGCCGCATGTGCTGGCTGAAAATTGAAGTACTGGAATTTGCTTTCCCACTCTTCGCCCATTGCGGCCGCGAGCGCCTGGCGCATGAGCGACTCTGGCATTGGGGGAGCGGAATCCTGCAATTGATTGAGAGCCGCGCGATACGGCGCTGCGAGATCCTCAGGCAGGGCCGATTCAAAAATGGACAGCGCTTGGCCCATCTTCATCGCGCCGCCTTTGAGTTCACCCAAGATCGAGAACAGTTGCTCGGCGGTACGCATTTGAAGATCTGCAGCCACATCTTCGGCAGATACGCCAATCAGTCGCTTGCTGAGACCAGACGCTTGGCGGAGCGCAAATGTCGTTGGCAGCGCGGCGATTTTTGCCGCACGCAACAGTGGGTTCTCGGGAAGCGCGCTCACTTTCTCATTGTCCCGTTATTGCTCGCTCGGTTCCTGTTGAAAATCGTTGCAAGGGCAAGACTCACGACGTGACCATCGTCTCGTGCGCCATTGGGGATTCGGCGGTGCGAGTTCCCAGGATTGTTCGATTAGCGAGGACGCAAGCCCTGTGTCGATGAGCTCGAGCACGAAGTTCACAACCGTGCCGACATACGCATAAACAAAACTGTCAGCAATGATCGGTGGTGCAAGGTCCGTGGAGGTGATTTGAGCTAATCGGTAAGCCCAATCTGGATCGGCTTCCATGCGGGAGGAGTCGAGGCAATCCGCGCAGATGCCATTCTTGAGATTGAGAAGTGGTCCGACCGCGAGCCGCCGTGAATGGACCGTGAGCGGCAACACCAGTGCTCGGCCGAACCTCGAGGTCAGTTCTCGTGCCGACGGCGTTTGATCGATGGCAAGGACGTACTCCGGCTCCGCGATTGGCGTTGCGAGTTCTGTCCATCGCAAACCGCGGGCATCGGGATTGAGCCACGGCACTGCGCAGTCCTCGAGTCTCACCTTGCGAGGATTTTTGGTTTGCCATCCTGTGTGCAGGCCCACCTGAGTTGCCGATGCCGCGAGAGCCGCGGCGATAAGACCATCGCCTGCGACGAGAAGTCGAGCTGATTCCCGACGGCCGAGCAAAGATTCCGGCGGGACCGCACGAACATGAGCAAAATGCCCAACGTCGCGCAGAGAGTTTGTTGCGATGCGAGGGCTTGGGATGACGTGAACTGGCTGGATGTGTCCTGCATCAGCAAGTGCTTCGAGAAAAGCCACCGTCACGGAGGCGGTGATACCCATGGCCAGCCCGCTCTGGATGAGTGCCACGGTCGAATGCTCGCCATCAAGCAGCTGCAGAAGGGTGGCACATTCGCTCGAAGTCGTCGGTGCTTCGACGGGACGGGACTCGGGTGCATCGGTATGACCGATGACGAGCGTGCCATCGCTTCGCCGCCACACGGGGGTCGAAGGATCGAGCCGGATGCGCTGCCAATGAGAAATCTCCATTCACAAAGAGTGGAGAGCGAAACTCACAAATGGCCCACGGTTTGCTCTCGATTGTGGCTCATTATTCGAGAAATAACGGACATATCGGTCAGGTCTGAGCGTGGCTAGCCTATTTTGACGGCGTTTCGCGATAAGTTCCGTGTGCTCAGAAGGCCTGGGCATGGGCGAACACCACCCGGTGGCGCCATTCCGATTTTGGAGGAACCGTGGCTGATACCGTTCAGGGCACCCCATACTGTGTCAAGTGCAAGGCCAAGACCGCACCAATGACCCTCACTGTTGAGGTCAACGAGAAGACCCAGCGTCGTTCAGGTAAGGGCACCTGCCCAACCTGCGGCACCAAGGTCAACCTGATCCTTGGCAAGGCATAAACACTTAACGCCTTAGATCTCTCAACGGCTGATTGCTCGCATGGCGAGTGGTCAGCCGTTGTTTTTGTCTCAGCTCAGTCGCTAGGTGGCACTTGCACCTCATGGCTATCACACTTGTCCACAGGCTCTGTTGAAAACTCTGTGGATGAAGCAGCCGGAGCTGTGGACTATCTCAAGAAAATTGTGAACAGAAAGTAATCGAGCGTGACTCTCTGTAATCAGAGGACGTCTTCAGGCGCGCCTTCGTCTAGCCCGCGCAAGAACGACGAGGGATCTTCGAGGTCACTGACACCGGGCAAGAAATCTGGATGCTGCCAGAGAGCATCGCGACCCTCGGAGCCTCGCGCCGCCGAAATCTCGGCCCAGAAGTTCGTGGCGGAGCGAAGAAGTCGAGGACGTAGTTCGAGTCCGACGAGATTCGCGAACGTCTTTTCGGCTGGCCCTCCTGTCACGCGCCGACGATTCATCGTCTCGCTCAGTGCACCAAAAGTTCCAAGCCGCCCACCGACGCTGGCGCTCACCACGTGGTTGACCCAGCCTTCTTCAAGTGCGAGAAGAAACTCGAGCCGCTCGAGTAAGCGTTGCTGTTCTGGAGTAGTGGCTGGTTGGAAAACTCCACTGCCCATGAGTTCCTGCATGCTCGAGGGATCCGAAGGGTCGATAGTGGACATGGTTTCGCGAATGCGATCGTGATCCACGGTTAGACCTCGAGCATATGCGGCGACCAAGTCGGCAATTTCGCTGCGCAGCCAGGGGTTAGCCGCAAACAGTCTTTGGAGTGCGGACTCGCGCGCGGCGACGAACATCAGTAGGTCGGCAGCGGGAAGTTCATTTTCGGTTGCGAAAGCGGCAATCGCATTGGGCATCAATGTCGGAACAAAATCAGCTACGAGCGGTAAGCCGGTTTCGCTCACAGCGAGTACATCGGCTGAAAGTGCTGCTAAACCATTGCCCATTTGCATTCCCGTAGTGACGGCAGACATTTTGCGCGCCATCCCCATCATGGGGGCAAGCATGGCTTTCATCTCTTCAGGGATTTCGACTTCGCCTCCAGCCAAGCTCGACGTCATGCTGGTCACCGTGTTCGCGAGACCTTCGGCCACGGGATTGATGAGTGGCTTCCAGGAATCGAGGGTGTTCTCAACCCACTCCGCACGACTCCACGCATTCGAGCGGAGACTGGAAGCTGGAAACGCGGTTTGTTCGTTGAGCCACATCTGCGCGAGCGACACAGCGTCTGCAACGGCTTTTCGCTGAGAGTCAACAATTGAAGAATCGCCCGAGGCGCTCACGGCCTGGCGTGCTACATCGCGAATAGTCGACCAGGAGACCGCGACATCACCGTCGGCCTCTCCGCGCTTCATCGCCGCACCGAGTTGTTGCAGCATGTCGCCTAGTGAGGACATGTCAAAGGGTTGTCCGTCTCCGCCGTTGGGGGAGAATCCAAATGGAATCTGGTTCATCTGAACCCTTTCGTTGCCGTTATTGGGTATCAACGAAGAAATGAGACCGTCTGTTCCCGCTAACCTACGCAGAACAATGCCAGTTATCCCTGGCAGATGCATTCGAGGAGAGGGGAACACCATGCCAGACGGTGCCAGTGTCTTGTTGTGGCTCTTAATCCCGATTCTTGGAACGACGGCTGCTTGGTACTTCCTTCGCCGTCGGGCGCGACAAGACCCGAATGCCGATATCGATGCAGGCGTTTCGGAGCTAGAGAGCTTCCGTCGGACTTTGCGGCAGACCAATCCGCCGCCCGGCTACCAGCCGCGCCGTAAGAACGACCGTCTTGGGCGGCGAAGGTAGCGTGCTTCAGCGCTTGCGCGAAGACATGAGTGCGCACGGCGGCGCATATGTGCTCGCAGTCTTACTGCTCATTGGGGCGGGATTTACACCGCTGCCGTATGTGCGATCAGCCCCAGGTTCGACGTACAACGCGCTCGGCTCGATCGAGGGCAAGCCACTTGTCACCATTGCCACGTCAGCGGCCTATCCGACGTATGACACAACTGGCAAAATTCAAATTCTGACCGTGAGCCAATGGGGTGGTCCGTACGGAACGTTGACGTGGCCAGACGCTCTGCGCTCGCTGCTTGATTCATCGATCTACATCATTCCCAGCAAATTTCTTTTCTCCGATCGCGATACTGGAGATGCGGTTGAAGAAGAGGGACAGATTCAGTTCGCATCCGCGCAATCGTCAGCAATCGGCGCTGCGTTCGGTTACCTCGGCATACCTGTAGACCAGTCAACCTCCGTGATTTTCATCAACAAAGAAAGTCCGAACAGAAAATTGCTCAAGGTGGGCGACCGCATTCTCGAAGCGGCTGATGTGCCTATCGCTACTGCAGATGATTTCGGCAAAGTGATGTCCACCCTCAAGCCAGGGTCCACGCTGCCCGTGGTGGTACTGCGCAACAACAAGCAGAAGTCGTTGACGCTGACGACCTATGCGCTGCCGAAAGAAACTCGCTCGCGGGTAGGCGTCGTGTTGATGGTCGAATATGAGCCACCAATGGATGTCACTTTCGCACTGAGTGATGTCGGCGGGCCGTCGGCGGGCGTGGCTTTTGCAGTCAGTCTTGTCGAGAAGCTCACTAAAGAGGATCTCCTGCGAGGGCGCAATGTCGCCATGACTGGCGAAATCAGTGGATCGGGTCAAGTGGGTGCCATCGGTGGCATGCCTCAGAAGATGGCGGCAGCGGTCCGCAACGGCGCCACGCTGATGCTGTTCCCGCGCGCCAACTGCCCCATCTCCGCCAGCCTCGTTCCACCTGAGCTCACGATTGTGCCTGTCGACACTCTGTCGGAGGCAATTGAAGCGCTGCGTCTCAAAGATTCCACCAAATACCCCACCTGCTAGTCGCGTTCGACACTGGTCGAGCGCCGCCCATTCAAGATTGGTACCGTGAACTCATGAGCAGCTTTCCTCAGTTCGATGACATTGATACTCCCAAACGCCGTCGCGTCTTCTCGATTTTTATCGGCATCGCGGTTGCACTCTTCGTAGGTTTCTCAAGCGTTAGCGGTTTCATTACAGACCGCATGTGGTTCGACTCCCTCGGTCAGACCACGGTTTTCGATACTTTGCTGCTGACGAAGTTCGCGCTATTTCTGACTACCGCACTTATAAGTGCAGCGTTTGTTGGCGTCAACGTTTTTGTGGCATTTAGAAGCCGTCCCGCTTACCGAGCAGCCCCGGTGCTTGGAGACATTCCGGGACTCGACAAGACTGAATCGGCCATGAAGCTCATCAAACGCTTTGGTCTGATCGGTGGCCCACTGTTTGTTGGCGTCGTGATGGGCCTCGGAGCTTCAGAGAATTGGCAACAATGGCTGACTTTCCGCAATGCGGTGCCGTTTGGTCAAACGGATGCCACCTTCGGTCTGGACCTGTCGTACTTTGTCTTTGAGTTGCCGTTCCTCCAAGAGCTGCAGGCATCTCTCAGCGCGCTCGTCGTGATGACGGTAATCGCGACCGGTCTCGTGCACTTCCTTGTCGGCAATCTTCGACCTGGACCTCGCCCTGATAGCGGGCGCCTCAACCTCTTGATGTCAGATACCGCGCGCCGCCAAGCCGCGGTTTTAGTCGGTTTGTTCTTTGTGTTGCAGGCGTGGAGCCAGTGGCTCGATCGCTTCGATCTCACTTTGGCCGACAATGACGTCATCACGGGTATGAATTACGTCGATGCCAACGTGCATCTGCCCGCCCTCAACATGATGGCTGGAATTTCGCTGGTCTGTGCTTTGCTTTTCTTCCTCAACGTTTTTCGCACCAACTGGGCGCTGCCGATTCTCGGCGTTGCGCTGACCGTCGTTGCTTCCATCGCTCTCCAGGGCATCTGGCCGTCGTTTGTTCAGCAGGTTCAAGTCAAGCCTGACGAGCAGGCTAAAGAATCTCCGTATATTGCGAAGAACATCGATGCGACTCGTTCCGCCTACGGACTCGCTAACGTCGAGTACCAAAGTTATGACGCAGTCGAGACACCGGACGCTGAGATTCTCAAGGGCGATCAGTCGACCCTCGAAAACATTCGTCTGCTCGACCCCTACGTTGTGGCGTCGACGTTCGAGCAATTGCAGCAGCTCAAAGGTTTCTACTCTTTCGCTCCCACTCTCGACATTTCGCGTTACAACATCAACGGTCAGACTCGTGGCACGCTGCTCGCAGTGCGCGAAGTGAACCTTGAAGGTATTCCAGAGTCGCAGCGCAACTGGGTGACGAACCATTTGATCTACACCCACGGCATCGGTCTCGCTGCTGCTTATGACAACCGTGCGACTGCCGATGGTCAGCCTGATTTCATCGAATCAGATGTGCCGCCGACTGGCGTGCTTGGTATCGAACAGCCACGGATTTACTTCGGTGAGCAGTCACCGAGCTACTCGATTGTTGGTGGCGCTTCGGGAATCGAGCTCGATTACCCAGATGACACTTCCGCGAGCGGGCAACAAAACACGACCTACACCGGCAAGGGTGGTGTGCCGGTTGGAAGCATGTTGAACAAGTTGCTCTTCGCAGCTCGTCTAGGTGAACCCAACATCTTCTTGTCTGAGCAGGTGACGGAGAAGTCACGCATTCTCTTCAATCGCAAGCCAGCCGACCGCGTTGCGGCTGTTGCGCCGTGGTTGACTCTCGATGGCGATCCCTATCCAGCTGTGGTGAACGGTCGCATCGTGTGGTTGCTCGACGGCTACACCACGTCGAATCAGTACCCCTATTCGCAGTACACCGGGCTCTCGGATGCGGTGGCGGATTCGTTTGGTGCGCGCAGCTCCGTCGATAGTCGCATCAACTACATCCGCAACAGCGTTAAGGCCACAGTCGATGCTTTCGACGGAACCGTGACTTTGTACGCCTGGGATGCCAAGG
>JAFMIT010000004.1 GCA_017853815.1 Actinomycetota bacterium | reverse complement strand
GCATCAATTCGACGCCGAAATGGCCGACTTGATTCAAAGTTATGTGCGCGAACGCCTTGCCATGCCAGAGACGCCGTTGGATTTCCCGGGTGACCGCGCCGAGATGGAAGCGGCCATCGACGGCCTGTTGAATCGCGAAGGTACCTCCGCGCAGCGTGTGCTCGATGTCTACGCCCACCAACTCGCGCCGACCGTGTTGAGCACTGACAGCCCTCGCTTCTTGTCTTTCATTCCTGGTGCACCGACTAAAGCTTCCCTGCTTTTCGACACCGTCGTGTCTTGCGCATCTCTCCAAGGTATGTCGTGGCTCGAAGCGACCGGCGCCATCGTCGCCGAAAACCAAGTGCTGCGCTGGATCGCCGACGAAGCTGGGCTTCCCGCAAGTGCTGGTGGCACATTTGTTTCTGGCGGTTCAATGGCCAATTTGTCATCACTGTTTGTGGCTCGCGAAGTCGGCCGCGAGCGCACAGGACAACGTCGCGTTCGCATCGCACTGAGCGAACAGGCGCATTCCTCTATTGGACTTTCGCTAGTGATGCTCGACATCGAGCCTGTGATCATCGAGACCGACGACCATCGCGTAACCAAAGCTTCGCTACAACGCACTCTCGACGCTTACACCGACGACGCACCCATCGCGGCGGTGGCGTTGACCGCCGGCACGACCAACGCGGGCCTCGTCGACGACATTGCAGGCGTGAGCGAACTCACCCGCGAGCGCAACATGTGGTTGCATGTCGATGGCGCTTACGGCGGCGCCGGTTTGTTGTCGCCACTTGTGAGACACATGTATGCAGGCCTTGAACATGCTGATTCGTTTATCACCGATCCACACAAATGGTGGTTTGCGCCCTTCGATTGCGCCGCGATTATTTATCGCAATCCTGCTCAAGCCGCCGCGGTGTTGAAGCAGGATGCGTCCTACCTCGATGTATTGCACGATGGCCTGCCATCGCACCAGATCAATCCGACTGACCTTGCGTATCACCTCACCCGAAGGGCGCGTGGCCTTGCCCTCTGGTTCTCCGTGTGCGTGTACGGCACTGACGCGTATCGCGAGGCTGTAAGCCATTCGATTGAACTGGCGCGGCAGACGGCTGACTACATCAAGACGTTGGATCACGTGGAATTGATTCGAGAGCCATCGCTCTCCGTGGTTCTGTGGCGTCGACCAGGCTGGAAACTCAGCGACTATGAGGCATTACAAAAGCGATTACTCGATGCCCAAATTGCGTTTGTGACGCCAACCAAGTGGCTCGGCGAACCGTGTGGGCGTTTTGCGTTCTTGCATCCAGAGACATCGCTAGATCTCGTCAAAGAAATCTTCGAGCTCTGCTAATCGGACTCGGTCACAGCCCGAGTGCGCTCTGCATTTCGGATTTGAGCTGCGCCATGAGGCCGTCCGCCTCAATCCGAGAGTTCTCGACATTGTTGCCTTCGACGACCACTTCTAGGTAGCACTTCAGTTTTGGTTCAGTGCCGCTGGGGCGCACGATGACGCGCCCACCTTCGAAAGCGAGCAAGAAGCCGTCGGTGGGTGGCAACCCCTCGAAGCCATTCTTGAGATCGAACGCGGTTGTAACTTCTCGTCCCGCTAACGTCGCTGGCGGATGTGCGCGTAACCGATTCACTGCTGCCGGAATGTCAGCAAGATTCGACATACGAACCGACAGCTGGTCGGTGGCATGCAGTCCGTATTCCCGAGCGATGTCATCGAGCAGGGTGGCCACAGTCTGGTTGTTGGCTAATAGCCAGGCAGCGAGTTCAGCCAACCGGAGTGCCGCGGTGATGCCGTCTTTGTCGCGCACACTGTCAGCGTCTACGCAGTAGCCGAGAGCTTCTTCGTATCCAAACGTGAGATCAGGAATTTTGGCAATCCATTTGAATCCAGTGAGTGTCGACTGATATTTCAAACCATGGCACGCTGCCATCTTGTGCAGCAGATTGGCGCTCACAATGCTTGCAGCGAAAGTTCCAGTGGGTTGTGGGAGACCAAACACGGCACACCGCTTGATCGTCCACCAGCCCAGTAGCGCACCGACTTCATCACCGCGAAGAAGTCGCCACGTGCCATCGTGATTCTTGGCAGCGAGTGCACAACGATCAGCATCAGGATCGTTTGCAATCGCAATGTCGCAGTCATGAGCGGCTGCTAGAGCAAGTAATGCATCTGTAGCGCCTGCTTCTTCGGGATTGGGAAATGCCACAGTCGGAAAATCGGGGTTTGGTTGCGCTTGCGCTTCGACCACATCGATAGTCCCCATGGCAGCCGCATCAAAAACTTTCGCAAGCGTTTCGAAGCCCACGCCATGCAGTGGCGTGTACGCAATGCGGATTTTGCGTGGTGCCGATGCATCGAGCACTGCGACACACGAGGAGATGTATTCGTCGATCACAGACTCGTCTGCCGATATCCAGTCATCGCTCATCGGTACTTCGCGTGCACTGACTACCGCAGAAATTTCAGAAGCAATCTCTCCGTCTTGTGGAGGAATAATCTGTGAGCCGTCGCCGAGATACACCTTGTATCCGTTGTCGTTGGCGGGATTATGTGAAGCAGTCACCATGACGCCCGCATCTGCATCTAGCGACCGAATCGCAAACGCGAGCACTGGAGTGGGCAGCGCCCGTGGAAGCAGAATTGCTTCGAGTCCAGCCGCCGCAGCAATGCTGACAGTGTCGAGAGCAAAGTCGATAGAACGATGACGCGCGTCGTAGCCGACGACAATTCGCCTTGCATCCTGCTTGACCAAATAGTTAATCAGGCCGCGTGCGGCCCGAATCACCACCGCGCGATTCATGCACGATGGGCCAGGACCTAACGGGCCGCGCAATCCCGCGGTGCCGAACTGCAAGAACTCGCCAAAACACGTCTCCAGCTCGCGCTGCGCAAACTCATCTCCGCGCTGAGAGTCATCGAGGAGCCGCTGCGCGTGAGAAGCGGTGGACTCGTCGGGATCGTCTGCAATCCAGGCGGTTACCTTTGAAACGAGTTCGGAACTCAGCGCCATGTCAGACCGCGCGCAGAACCTGAGCCAGCAGTGTGCCCATACGCTGGGCGGCGGCTTGACCAGCAGCGAGGACTTCAGCGTGGTCTAGTGGCTCGCCTGACATGCCGGCTGCCAAGTTCGTCACGAGAGAGACGCCGAGAACTTCGAGGCCGGCCTCTCGAGCGGCGATGGCTTCGAGCACGGTTGACATGCCGACGAGGCTCGCGCCCCAACGGCGAACCATCTCGATTTCGGCTGGCGTTTCGTATTGAGGGCCAGTGAAACCAACGTAGACGCCCTCCTCCAATGTCGGATCAATCTCGCGACACAGAGCTCGTAGGCGCGGCGAGTACACATTGGTGAGATCCACGAACTTGGCACCGACGAGTGGTGTTTGGCCAGTGAAGTTGATGTGATCACTGATGAGCACCGGTGTGCCTGGCTTCCAGTGTGGCATCAGTCCACCACATGCGTTCGTGAGCACGAGTGTTTTCACTCCCGAGGCAGCGGCAGTGCGCACGGCGTGTACTACGGGCTCTACGCCGCGTCCTTCGTAGAAATGGGTGCGACCGAGGAAAACCAATCCACGCTTGCCATCACCAAGATCGAGCGATCGCACACTGCCACCGTGGCCAACAACCCCTGGAGCACTGAATCCAGGGATGTCTGTGAAGGCAATTTCCGTGAGCACTTCCCCAAAAAGTTCCGCTGCAGGAGCCCACCCGCTCCCGAGCACGATGGCGACATCATGGTGGGCTACGCCCGTGCGGGAAGCGATGAGTTCGGCGGCCTCGGAGGCACGATCAAAAGCTGTCATGCTGCGAGCGTAGAACACGCTCGAGAACTTTCCTAGAACGGGTCAGTCGTTCTCGTCTCGGTACACCCGGTCTCGCAGGAACTGCAGGTAATCCGAGGGTGCGCCAGCAATCTCTGCGGCAGAAATAATGTCTTCAACGTGACGCCGTAAGGGCAGGCCATCTTCATAACCATCGACCACATAGAGCCAGGCTGTGACGTCGCGATCGAGTGTGGAGACGCGCACTCTGATCTTGCGGTACATCCCGAGATCGAAACCTTCGGCAGAATCGAGGTTGGCCTCATCCTCATCCGTGAGGGCATACAGCATGACGTACACCTGAGAGTTCGGATCTTCAACCACCGTCGGAAGCGCACCCTCCCAACTGCGATCATCTCCGCCAAACGTGAGTCGCCAACCGTTGAGCCAACCAGGGCCAATGACGGGGGAGTGCGGCGCCCGAGCAAACATTCGAGTGGGATCTAGATTGTTCCCAAACGCTGCGTAGATACCCATAGGGACCGATTTAACTCCGTGAAACAATCATGGGGAAGGATGTGACCATGACAAACGTGCTGATTATCGGCGGTGGCCCAGGTGGTTACGAGGCAGCACTGGTTGCCCGACAGCTGGGGGCAGATGTCACCGTCGTCGATCGAGATGGACTCGGTGGCTCGGCAGTACTTACTGACGTGGTGCCATCGAAGGGTCTGATTAGCGTCGCCGAAGTGCTTACTCGTTTTCGCGAGAGCGAGCGGCTCGGCATCGATACCAACTCAACAATCACCGTCGATCTCGCGGAAGCGAACGCTCGCCTTCTGCGACTGGCGGCAGCGCAGAGCGCCGACATCCACGGTCGACTTGAACGCGAAGGCGTCACGATTCTCCGCGGAACGGGAACGTTGTTGAGCGATCGAATGGTCTCTGTGACCACGGCTTCGGGAGAGCAGACGTTGGAAGCGGATGTCATCTTGCTATCGACCGGCGCACGGCCGCGGCTGCTCGATACCGCGCAACCTGACGGCCATCGCATTTTGACGTGGGAGCAGCTCTATGACCTCACTGAGATTCCGCAGCATTTGATTGTGGTTGGCTCTGGCGTCACTGGTGCAGAGTTTGCGTCGGCCTACCACGCCCTCGGAAGCAACGTCACGCTGGTTTCTTCGCGTGATCATGTGCTCCCTGGCCAAGATCCGGATGCGGCCCAGGTCATCGAAGATGTTTTTGTCCGCCGCGGCATTTCGGTGATGAGTTCGGCACGCGCCAGTTCTGTTACTGCCACCGAAACAGGCGTTGTCGTCACCTTGAGTGACGGGCGCGTTGTCGAAGGATCGCACTGCCTCATGGCCGTCGGTTCGCTACCCAATACTGAATCGCTCGGTCTCGAGGCTGCTGGTGTTGCAACTTCAGACGCAGGCTTCATTACCGTGGATCGCGTCTCACGTACGTCGGCTCGCGGGATTTACGCTGCTGGCGATTGCACAGGCGTTCTCATGCTCGCTTCAACTGCCGCCATGCAAGGACGCATCGCGATGTGGCACGCCCTCGGTGATGCGGTGAACCCGCTGGATCTGGGAACTGTGGCCGCGAACATTTTCACCGACCCCGAGATTGCATCGGTAGGTGTGACTCAGGCGCAGATTGATTCAGGCGAGATCGAAGCTGACGTGGTGATGTTGCCATTAAAGACAAATGCCCGCGCCAAGATGCAGGAAATCGAAGACGGATTCATCAAGCTCTACTGCTTGCCGACGAATCACACAGTGGTAGGCGGCGTCATTGTGGCTCCGCGCGCGAGCGAGCTGATTTACGCGGTGGCACTCGCAGTCACACATCGATTGACTGCAGAAGATTTGGCGTCCACCTTCACGGTGTACCCGTCACTCAGCGGCTCCATCGCTGAGGCCGCGCGCCGACTTCACTGAGCGCAAAGCCACAGACCGGTTACTTGATTTCGCAAAGAACAGTGCCGCTCGGCACCGTGGCTCCGACTTCAATCGTCAGACCAGTAACCACACCAGCTTTATGCGCCGTGAGAGGCTGCTCCATCTTCATGGCCTCCAACACGACAATCAGTTCGCCTTGAGCGACAGTTTGTCCTTCGGTCACAGCAATCTTGACGACAGTTCCCTGCATAGGGGAGTTCAGACTGTCACCAGTCGCGCCACCCGATGCTTTCTTGGCTGTGCGCTTCGGGCCGGGACCGGCTGGCTTCGTCACGACGGCCGACGGGGCACCAAAACCTGAAGGCAGCGAAACTGCTACGCGCTTGCCGCCAACTTCGACAACTACCGTTTCGCGATCTCCTGCCACGTCCGTGCTATCAGAAGAACCGCTGTAGGCCTCGATGGTGTTGTTAAATTCCGTTTCAATCCAACGCGTGTGAACTTTGAATGGACCATCGGCGGGAGCAAAGTCTGGTTCGTTGACGACCGCGCGATGGAAAGTCAGCGCTGTAGCAATGCCATCGATGTTCATTTCTTCAAGTGCGCGGCGAGAACGTTCAAGTGCTTGTTCGCGACTCGCGCCCGTGACGATGAGTTTGGCCAGCAGCGAATCGAAATTGCCACCGACGACATCGCCTTGCTTGAAGCCGGTATCGACCCGAACGCCGGGACCAGATGGCATCGTGAACGTGTTCAACATTCCAGGTGCGGGCAAGAAATTGCGGCCAGGATCTTCGCCGTTGATGCGGAATTCAATTGAGTGGCCGCGAACGACTGGATCGTCGTAGCCGAGAGCTTCACCCGCGGCGATGCGGAACATTTCGCGCACCAAGTCAATGCCGGTGACTTCTTCAGAGACTGGATGTTCCACCTGAAGACGAGTGTTCACTTCGAGGAAAGAAATAGTGCCATCGATGCCGACAAGGAATTCGCACGTTCCCGCACCGACGTAACCGGCTTCGCGCAGGATGGCCTTCGATGAGCGATACAGCTGAGCAATTTGGTCATCTGACAAGAACGGTGCAGGCGCCTCTTCGACGAGTTTCTGGTGGCGACGTTGTAGCGAACAGTCGCGGGTCGAGACCACAACCACATTGCCGTGCATGTCTGCAAGACACTGGGTTTCGACGTGACGGGGCTTATCGAGGTAGCGCTCCACGAAGCATTCGCCTCGACCAAAAGCCGCTACCGCTTCACGCACAGCGGAGTCATACAGCTCTGGGATTTCTTCCAAAGTGCGTGCAACTTTGAGACCACGACCGCCACCACCGAAAGCGGCTTTGATCGCGACGGGCAATCCGTGCTGTTCGGCAAAGCGAACAACTTCTTCGGCGCCAGTGACGGGATCAGGCGTGCCGGGAACCTGCGGTGCACCTGCACGCGCGGCAATGTGACGAGCGGAAACTTTGTCGCCGAGACTGCGGATGGCGTCTGGCGATGGGCCAATCCATGTGAGCCCCGCATCGATTACTGCTTGGGCAAAATCCGCGTTCTCGCTGAGGAAGCCGTAGCCAGGATGGACTGAGTCGGCGCCAGACGTGCGCGCCACATCAAGAAGTTTTTCGATGACGAGGTATGACTCAGCCGCAGTGCTGCCACCGAGCGAGTAGGCCTCATCTGCCATCGTGACGTGGAGCGCATCCCGATCAGGATCGGCGTACACCGCAACAGATTGCAAACCCGCATCGCGACAGGCGCGGATGACACGGACAGCGATTTCGCCGCGGTTGGCAATCAGTACCTTGCGCAAAGTTCGCGTGGTCACAGATGTCTCCTCTTCGATGACGTGAGCCTGAGTCTAGGAATGTTTGGCGCTACTACGCAGTCACTTAGGTGGCCCTCGAGGCGACGCTCGCCAAGACGAGTTCCCAACCGACGCCCAAATCCGAGAACATCGCTCGAAGTGTGGGAAGCGAGAGACCAATCACGTTCGACGGATCGCCGTGGATTTCTTTGATGAATGGTCCGCCGAGACTGTCGAGGGTGTACGCGCCAGCCACGTGCAATGGCTCACCGGTGCTGACGTAGGCCCGCACCTCAGCTTCAGTGATGTCGTGGAACACCACCTCAGTGCTTGTCACTGCGCTGGTCGCGCGCTCCTCACCGCGCAAACGGCGAATCACGTGGTGGCCCGTGAAAAGATGTCCGCGTCCGCCGCTCATTTCAGTGAGTCGCGCCGCGGCTGCTTCTGGTGTGCCGGGCTTTCCGTGCAGATGGCCGCCGAATTCCATGACGGAATCGCATCCGATGATGAGCGCGTCGTCGAGATCGAGGGTTCTAGCCACTGCTTGAGCTTTGGCAACCGCGAGTCCACCCGCGACTGCCTCCGCGGTCGTCCAGAGGTTCTCGGCGACAAGCGCGTCCTCATCAACATGACTGACATGAATGAGCGGTTCGATACCGACGTTATGTAAGAGCTGCTTGCGAGCAGGCGATGCAGATGCCAACACGATGGTTGGGAGAGTCATCAAAACTCGCTCAGTACTTTGCCCAGGCGGACTGTCGCCAGGCACTCTTACCGACTGGCAAATACCCGCGCATGTGTTGTCGCGGGTCGCCCCAGGTCGTGAGTTTCGTTGGCTCAGAGACTTCTTTGACAGAGCCTCTACGACTCACGATGGCAAGAATGGCTGCCAGCTCTTCAGGAGTTGGGTTACCAGAAATAACGCGCAGGGCAGGTTGATCCGTCATAGCGGAATGTTTCCGTGCTTCTTTGGTGGCAACGTCGCCCGCTTGTTACGCAATGCTCGCAGCCCGCGCAAAACCATTTCTCGGGTTTCGTGCGGGAAGATCACGCGATCGACATAGCCGCGCTCGGCTGCAACGTACGGATTGGCCAGCGTTTCTTCGTATTCGTCGACGAGTCGAGCGCGGGTGGCAGGCACGTCTTCGGCAGCAGCAAGTTCTGCGCGATACAGAATGTTGACCGCACCCTGTGCGCCCATGACAGCAATCTGACCCGATGGCCAAGCGAAGTTGAGATCAGCACCGAGTGACTTCGATCCCATCACGAGATACGCACCGCCGTAGGCCTTGCGGGTGATAACGGTGATCATTGGCACGGTTGCCTCTGCGTATGCGTAAATAAGTTTCGCGCCACGTCGAATAATTCCGTCCCACTCCTGATCGGTGCCTGGCAAGAAACCAGGAACGTCAACGAAGGTGATCACAGGAATGTTGAAAGCATCGCAGGTACGAACAAAGCGCGCCGCTTTTTCAGAAGCATCGATGTCGAGGGTGCCTGCAAATTGCATCGGCTGATTCGCAACAATGCCGACTGCATGACCTTCAACACGACCAAAACCGACGATGATGTTTGGGGCAAACAGTGGCTGAATTTCAAGGAATTCATTGTCGTCGAGAATGTGCTCGAACACTTCGTGCATGTCGTACGGCTGGTTAGGTGAATCTGGAATCAACGTGTCGAGGTAGTAGTCCTCTTCCGTTGGTTCGAGATCTGCAGTCCATGGGAATGCAGGTGCTTCTTCCATGTTGTTGCTGGGCAAGTACGACAGCAGAGCCTTGACGTATTCAAAAGCCGTTTCTTCGTCATCAGCCATGTAATGAGCGACGCCTGACTTCACATTGTGAGTGCGTGCACCGCCGAGCTCATCGAAACCAACTTCTTCGCCTGTGACAGTTTTGATGACGTCTGGTCCAGTGATGAACATGTGCGATGTTTTGTCGACCATGATGGTGAAGTCGGTGAGCGCAGGGGAGTACACGGCACCACCCGCGCATGGACCGAGAATCACGGAAATCTGTGGAACCACACCAGACGCGTGAACATTGCGACGGAAAATTTCGCCATAACCTTGAAGAGCAGAAACACCTTCTTGAATACGAGCGCCGCCTGAGTCGTTGAGGCCGATGACAGGGCAACCGGTCTTGATGGCGAGATCCATGATTTTGACGATCTTCTCGCCGACCGTCTCGCCGAGCGAACCACCAAAGACCGTGAAGTCCTGAGCGAATACGCACACGGGACGACCATCGATAGTGCCGTAGCCAGTGAAAACTCCATCGCCATAAGGACGGGTCTTTTCGAGACCAAACGAGTGTGAGCGATGTCGTCGCAAGCCATCCATCATCTGGAACGAGCCATCGTCGAGGAGCATCTCAATGCGCTCCATTGCGGTGAGCTTGCCGCGTGAGTGTTGTTTGTCGATGGACTTCTGGCGACGAGTGACCGCCTCGTGGCGACGAAGCCTGAGACCTTCAATCTTTCCCGCTGTGGTGTGCGGATCGATGGGCTTGTCCGAGCCTGCGGCGACCGACATCTGTCCTCCTGGAACCTCGAATGCGTACCGTAGCGGGGTGCACTCGTCTACTCACAAGTCATTTGAGTTACTCCCGAATAGGGATTTCTTGGTCGCTGCCGCGAGCGTGGCTGGCCTCGACGTCGCGATCGAGGTGCTGTCTGAGGTGGATTCCACACAAACGCGGTTTCTGAGCCAACCTCCAGGGTCAACCAGGCCATGGCGGGTGTGTGTGGCACATCACCAAACGCAGGGTCGTGGTCGACTCGATCGGAGTTGGGAGAGCCAACCTGGCGATGGGCTCATGTTCTCCGTGGCTTTTCGGCCAGAGCCCGTCGCATTGGCCCCCATTTCAGCGGGAGTGGCGGTCGCACGGGCGGTTGCCCGGTTTCTGCCTGACGTGAAGCTGAAGTGGCCAAACGACCTAGTGACGGTAGGCGATGGCGCGCTCGGCAAGCTGGGCGGAATTGTTGCGACAACTCATCCGGAGGATCACACGCTCGTGGTGTTGGGTGTGGGGATTAACTGCTTTTTCTCGCGTGAGCGTCCAACACCCCAAGCTGCCGCTCTGGCCGACTACCTCGAGGTCGTGCCGACTCGGGAAGAACTGTTAATTGCCATCCTGCGCGAGTTGGGCAGAGTCGAAACGACAACCGAAACCGAAATCCTTGATGCGTACCGGCCGATTTGTCAGACACTCGGCACGAACGTGCGCTTGACCACAATCGCGGGCGCCGAGGTGACCGGAATTGCGTCAGCAGTGGGTGCTCAGGGATTAGAGATCACAGGTGGCGACGGTTCCAAGGGTGTTTTTGGCAGTGGAGACGTGGAACATCTGAGAAACTCTTAAAGTTCACTCATGGCACGAGTTCTCCTTGTCGAAGACGACGAAGCAATCGCAGCACCTTTGGTGCGTGCGTTGCAGCGTGAGAAACATGAAGTGCAACATGTGACCGACGGCCGCGACGTCCAATCGCGAGTCGATGGCAGCGACATCATCATTTTAGATTTGGCGTTGCCGGGGAAAGATGGCCTCAACGTGTGCCGCGAGTTGCGCGCCAACAATTGCGATGTGCCTATCGTGATGTTGACGGCACGTGCTGAAGAAATCGACTTCATTATTGGCCTAGACGCTGGTGCGGATGATTACGTCACGAAGCCATTTCGCACTTCTGAGCTCATGGCGAGACTGCGTGCCACTCTGCGGCGAACAGCCTCCACGACTTCCTTCTCGATAGGTGATCTCACTGTCGATGGCGGAACGCGCGAGGCATATTTCGCGGGCACACTGTTGCCTTTGACCCCAAAGGAATTCGATCTGTTGCTCACGATGGCGCAACAAGCGCCCAATGTCGTGTCGCGAGATCAGTTGTTGCGAACGGTGTGGCAGACGGACTGGCTTGGGGCCACGAAGACCATCGACATGCACATCTCAACTTTGCGCCGGAAACTTGTAGACGCAGGAGCCAACAAAGACATGGTGGCAACTGTGCGCGGTGCTGGTTTCAGACTTGCGAAAGTCTAGGAACAGGTTCGCGTGCGTACTCGAATCCAGAGAATCATCCAGGCCGTCGCTTTCTTCATGATTGTGGCTCTAGGCGTTCCCATGCTGGCTTTCACTATCGCTGACACTCGAGCGCAGGCTCAAGAACTTCTCGATTTCGAAGCGCAGTCTGTTGCCCGATATGTGCAGCACACTGAAACGCATAGCGACGGCGATCCGAGCGCACTTACCGAGGGTGGAATTACTCGCTTTTTGACCGCTGATGTGCATGCCCGCGTTTTTGAGAACGACAAACTCGTCTTTGAAGGCGGCGCTTATCTGCCGACTGAGTTCATTGAGGCGAGTGCGACATTTGGCACGATGCGCGTTGAACTGACTCGCCCTGTGAGCATGCTCGATGATGCGATCACTAAAGCCTCGCTGGTCGCTGTCGCAGTTGCAGCGCTCGCGGCAGCAATTGCCTGGCAGCTATCAATCTATTTATCTCGGCGAGTGGAACAACCGCTTCGAGAGTTCGCAATGTCAGCGGAGCGACTCGGCACGGGAGATGCGCGACAAATCACTCGTCGTTACGGGGTACCGGAATTAGACCAGGTAGCGGCGGTTCTCGATCGTGCAGGACAGCGCATTGGCGAACTCATCGAAGCAGAGCGTCGTCTCACTTCCGAGGTCAGTCACCAATTGCGTTCACCGCTCACAGCGCTCTCTCTTCAGATTGAGGAGATTCGTGAACTTGCACATTCACCAGAGGATGTGCGTCGGGAAGCAGACTTGGCGTCGCAGCAAATCGAAAGACTCACCCAGGTCATCGAAGAGCTCGTCAACCTCCGCCGTGGCGATGCAAATCTGATGACGAAACTCGATCTTGCCTCAGCGATTGCACCAGTCATTGCCGAATCGCGACGAGCCTTGCTCGTCCAATCGCGGGCTTTGCAAGTACGCGTGCCTCGAAGTCTCAACGTCGTCGCAGCCCAAGGCGGTGTGCGCAACATTTTGGCTGTGCTCCTCGAAAATGCCTTGGAGCACGGCCGAGGCACGGTCACTGTCGCTGCCCGCACGACAGGCTCGTGGGTGGTGTTGTCAGTAGCTGACGAGGGTGAAGGTTTATCGAGCGACATTGGTCAACTCGTGAGCTCAGGCGAAATTGCGAATCGGCGCAATATCAACCGGCAGTCAATCGGTTTTCCGCTTGCTGTCATGCTGGCGATTGCGCAAGAAGGTCGGCTCGAGTGGCTGCCTTCAGAGCCTGCGGTGGTGCGACTGTATTTACGATTGAGCGACGAAAACGAAGCGCCGGTAGCAATAGAAACGGAACAGGGTCCCGAGTCCGATGCCGATGACATTGGCGGAGATGTTGTCAGCGAGAGCGTTGTCGAGACCCATCACGTAATGGCTCAACGCGAGACAGCCCAATGAAAGCACCATTGCGGCTCCGTTGATCAAAAAGAACAAGACAATCTCTTTGCTGATGTGATGTCCGGCTCGATCTCCGTACGTCCACGTTCTGTTTCCAAAGTACGCAACCAAGATGGCAGCCACCGTCGAAATCGCTTTTGCGGTGATGGGCTTTTCGGCGAGCACCGCACCTTCGCCAGCGAATCGCAAAAGGTTGAAGAGGCCAACGTCAACGACATAGGCCACGGCGCCCACCGTCAGAAATTTCGACACTTCGGGGACAGCGCGACGGACGCGTTGGACGATTGAGAGCGACGAAGTCACGGTGGCGCACCTTACGCGACAACTGTGAGCTCAAAGGTCGAATAAACTCACGGTGTGCTTTCTAGCTCCTCTGAGCCAATCCGCTCGCAAGGCTCCCGCTTCACGGCAGAGGGCTATCCGCGAGTGTTGATGATTGGCGGCGGTCAGCTCTCGCGCATGACCCACCAAGCGTCTGTCGCCCTCGGCGCCGGCTTCAGAGTTCTCGCTCAGTCAGCGAACGACAGTGCCGCGCAGGTAGTCGCCGACACCTGGCTTGGGGAGCACGACAGTCGAGATGCGGTGGTGTCCGCCGCGCACGAAGTCAGCGTTGTGACATTCGACCATGAACACGTTCCGTTGACGATTTTGCGCGAACTCGAGGAATCTGGCGTAGCGGTACGCCCAGCATCGAGCGCGCTGACTTTTGCCCAAGACAAAGCCGAAATGCGAGAACGACTAGCGGTCATTGACGTGCCGCAGCCGCGATGGGCGATTGTCGAAAGCTCGACCGACGTCGAAGAGTTTGTTGAGAAATGGCCAGTGGTCCTGAAGGTCTCGCGCGGTGGCTACGACGGTCGCGGTGTGTGGGTGTGTCACTCGCTCCACGAAGTCGAAGCGGTCATGGCACATGAACTGAAACCAGGTGTTCGCTGGCTGATCGAAGAATGTGTTCCCTTCACCCGCGAGCTCAGCGCTCAAGTGGCCCGATCCCCACACGGCCAAATGGTCGCGTACCCCGTTGTCGAGACCGTCCAGACAAACGGCATGTGCGCAGAAGTGATCGCGCCGGCACCCGGTCTCGAAGAGTCGCGTTCGGCCCAAGCGCAGCGCATCGCGATGACAATCGCAGACTCGCTCGGTGTCACGGGAATGTTGGCGGTTGAGCTTTTTGATACTGGTGCTGAACTTTTTGTGAATGAACTTGCGATGAGACCGCATAACTCGGGTCACTGGTCGATGGATGGGGCAGTCACGAGCCAATTCGAGAATCATCTTCGAGCGGTGCTCGACCTGCCGCTCGGCTCACCCGCGCCGCTGGGCGCTTGGACAGTGATGGTCAACGTCATCGGTGGGGACTATCCCGACATGTATGCGGCGTACAAACACTGCATGGCACGCGACCCCGGGCTCAAGATTCATATGTACGGTAAAGAAGTCCGGCCAGGGCGCAAAATTGGTCACGTCAATGTTGTTTCTGATGATCTCGACGATGCGTTGCGTCGAGCTCGGCACGCAGCGGCGTATCTGACCGGAACAATCGAGGAGTAGCAATGAGCGATCAGCCAGTTGTAGGCATTGTCATGGGTAGCGACTCGGATTGGCCGGTGATGGAAGCCGCAGCCCTCGTGCTTGAGGATTTTGGGATTACGTATGAAGCAGATGTGGTGTCGGCTCATCGCATGCCCGAGGCGATGATTCAGTACGGCAAAACCGCCCACGAGCGCGGACTTAAAGTGATTATTGCGGGTGCAGGTGGTGCTGCCCACTTGCCAGGAATGCTCGCGTCAGTGACTCCACTACCAGTAATAGGTGTTCCAGTGCCGCTGTCGCAACTCGATGGCATGGATTCTTTGCTATCGATCGTGCAGATGCCAGCAGGTGTACCGGTTGCGACTGTGGGTATTGGTAACGCCAAGAATGCGGGGCTGCTCGCAGCTCGAATCATTGGATCTGCGGACGAATCTGTGCAGACGCAGATGCTTGCGTACCAAGCTGATCTTGAGGCACACGCACGCGCAAAGGGCGAAGTTGTTCGTCGCAAGCGCGGCACCACCGGCTTCACCAACTAACGACCATGCGCGACTCGAACTTGTATGGCACCGACGAAGTCGTCGTTGAACTGCTCACGAGCTCCCGCACCATCGCCGTGGTTGGCCTGGGCACCGATCCTGAAAAACCGGTCTATCGCGTAGCGGAGTTTCTTCAACGCAAAGGCAAGCGGATCATCCCGATTCATCCTCGCGAGGTAGATGTCCTTGGTGAAAAAACGTATTCGTCGCTGACGGCCGCAGTGAATGCTGGTGAGCAGATCGACATGGTTGATTGTTTTGTGGCTTCGCAGCGAGTCGGTCAGATCATGAACGAAGCGGTCGACCTCGGGCTGCCAGCGTTGTGGCTTCAACTCGACATTGTGGACGAAACAGCTGCAGCCCATGCGCGAGGCAACGGGCTGCAGGTCGTGATGGATCGCTGTCCAGCGATTGAGTGGCCGCGACTTATGGCCGGCCGAGAGCTTTAGCTTCGAAACCAGCCGCCCGCCAAGCTTGAAGATCGAGGGCATTGCGGCCATCAATCATGAATGCGTGATTCATCAAATTCTTTGCTTCCACGGGATTGATATCGCGGAAAACTTTCCACTCTGTTAGGTGCAACACAGCGTCTGCACCAGTGAGTGCCTGTTCAATCGAGTCGGCAGTCTTGAGTGATGGGAATCGCTTGAGTGCGTTTGCCATGGCCTCTGGGTCGTAAATGATGACGTCAGCGCCACCCTCTGCGAGCGTTGATGCAATGTCGAGTGCGGGGGAGTCGCGAACATCGTCTGAGTTTGGCTTGAAAGCCGCTCCCAGCACAGCAATTCGCTTGCCGACAGTGCCGCCGAGCATTTCGTTTGCGAGTTCAACAACTCGGCTGCGTCGACGCATGTTGACCGCGTCGACATCGCGAAGGAAGGCCACTGCTTCTTCGACGCCGAGTTCGGCGGCACGCGCCTGAAAAGCGCGAATGTCTTTCGGAAGGCAACCGCCGCCGAAGCCGATACCAGCGTTGAGAAAACGCCGGCCAATGCGTACGTCGTGACCGATGGCATCTGCAAGCGCGACGACGTCGCCACCGACAGTTTCACACACCTCTGCCATCGCGTTGATGAACGAAATTTTCGTCGCGAGAAATGCATTGGCAGAAACTTTGACGAGTTCTGCAGTGGGGAAGTCGGTCACCAAGAAAGGAGTGTTGGCAGCAATCATGGATGCGTACACCTGTCGCAACCAGCCTTCTGCCGACTCGCCCTGAACACCGATCACGATGCGGTCAGGATGCAAGGTGTCTTCGACTGCAAAGCCTTCTCGCAAAAACTCCGGGTTCCACGCCAACTCGATGCCGTGAGCGCTCAATTCATCAAGTTTGGCTTGGAGTCGAGCGGCTGTGCCTACTGGCACAGTGGATTTGCCGGCAACAACGGAACCAGCTTTGGCATAACGAGCGACCTCTTCGATGGCCGAGTCGACGTAGCGAGTGTCGGCGGCGAGGCTGCCTGCGGCCTGAGGAGTGCCGACGCACACGAAGTGCACATCCGCATCGGCCATGGCGCTGAAGTCTGTCGTGAAGTGAAGTCGACCAGCCGCAATGTTGCGCTCGAGAATCGGTTCAAAATCTGGCTCGAAGAACGGCGCTTTGCCCGACTGCAAGGTCGCAATCTTGTCGGCATCGACGTCGATCCCCACGACATCAAAGCCCAATTCGGCCATACATGCAGCATGAACGGCACCGAGGTAACCGGTACCGATAACAGAAAGTTTCATCGTCGTCCTGCCTGTGAGTGCGGTGAGACTATCGGAGATGACAGCGGCAACCCGAATCTGAGGCGGCTAGATTTCACCCAATGAGCAGCCAGCATCCCTCCGTCAGCATCATGATCCCGGTGCTCAATGAGGAGCGCCATCTGCGCGAAGTAGTTCTGGCAGCTCTTGGGCAGGATTATCGCGGCGCGCTTGATGTTGTCATTTCGGTTGGTCCGAGCAAGGATCGAACCGAAGCTATCGCTCGCGAGTTGGCTGATGAATTCGAAAACGTGACGGTCGTTGCCAACCCCACGGGACGCACCCCGGATGCGCTGAACGCCGCGCTGACTAAAACCACTGGTGAGTTCGTCATTCGGTGTGACGGTCACGCGATGCTTCCGTCGGACTACGTTTCGACGGCGATTGAAACATTGCAGCGGACTGGCGCAGACAACGTCGGCGGCATCATGGACGCCCAAGGTGAGACAGATTTTCAAAAAGCCGTCGCCTGGGCGATGAAGTCGAAATTTGGTGTCGGCTCAGCGGCTTTCCATGTTGGCGGTGCTGAAGGCGAAGCAGAAACTGTCTACCTCGGATGTTTTCGGGCCACTGCACTCGAGCGAGTCGGCGGCTACGACACCAAGATGACTCGAGCCCAAGATTGGGAAATGAACCATCGAATTCGCGCTACTGGCGGCGTGGTGTGGTTTAACCCAGCACTCAAAGTCACCTACCGGCCACGACGTGATGTCTCGACGCTTGCCAAGCAATACCGTCAGTACGGGCAGTGGCGCAGACGCGTGATGCACATGCACCCTGAAACCGTAAGTCGCGCGAGTGCGCTGCGGTATTTCGCTCCGCCTGCGGCGGTCATTGGTGTGGTTCTTGGCACGCTGCTTGGGATTGTCGGCGTCTTGACGAGTTCGTTCATGGTGTGGGGGTTTGTGGCCCCCTTGTCTTACGCCGCTGGCATCAAACTCGTGGCGTTGACTGCATTGCGAACAGAGTCATTGGCTGTGGCGATTCGGCTGCCGGTCGTGTTGATGACCATGCACATGAATTGGGGCTGGGGTTTTCTTACGAGCCCAGCGATTCGAGATCTGTAAACACCAACAACGTTAGGCTGGCGAGCAATCCGTTTCGTCTGCGGCGCGGCCGTCTTTTGGCCCGTAGAGCGACGATGAAGCCTTCACTTTGATCTTGAGCTCGCGGGGATCTGTGAACTTCGATCCAACAACGACGACCAAGCTTGGGTCATCTGGATTTTGCTTCTTGAAAATGTTGATTTTCTTGAGGCCGAGTGCTGCAGCCACGGTCCGAGCTTCGTTCTCGCGCGCTTTGGTGACCCAGACAGATGTCTCTTTGCCGAAGAAGTCAGTGGTGTTGTCAGTCTTAGCAATCGTGTACCCGAGAGCACTAAACAAGTCAGCTTTTGCACCGGCCAAACCAGCTGTGGTGGTGCCATTGAGAACTGCAATCTTGATGTCCTCTGGCGCGACTGTCAGTGGCTTGCCATCAGGACCGTTGTCCGGTGGCGTCGGCCACTGCTTGTCAGCGCGCAGGGCGGCCCACAGTTCCTCCGCCTCAGATGTGAGTTTCACGTTCGCAGTGTTGTCAGGGTCGGGCGCGTTCGGCGCAGTGATGAACCGAATGTTGCTCGGACGAAGATCCTGCAGATTCATGGCGATGGTTTTGATGCCATCGACGCTGCCGAGTTCAGGGTCGGTCGTGAGCGACCCTGCAATGGCGTTGATGAGATCGAGGACTTTCTTCGGATTCAACAGCACGCCTGCACTCGTGGTTTTGCGAGCGAGCGAGGCCAAGAAATCCTGTTGGCGGCGGATTCGCGAAATGTCGGAACCGTCACCGAGAGTTTTGCGGGCGCGCACGAAGGCGAGCGCGGTCTTGCCGTCGAGCGTAGAGAGACCAGCGGGGAGTTTCAGGTGGCTCTTGATGTCGTTGACAGAGTCGGTGAGACAGACTTCAACACCGCCGACCGCATCGACAACATTTTGGAAACCTTTGAAGTTAACGACGACATAGTGATCGACGCGAATGTTGGTGATTTCTTCGAGAGTCTTCACCACGCACGCGGGACCGGCACGAGACATAGTCACGTTGAACTTGTCAGTCCAGCCTTTGTTGACTGAACCGTCTTCGTTGATGCAATCAGGCATGTCAGTCGTCGTATCGCGCGGAATGCTGACCGCGGTCGCCCACGTGCGATCGCCAGAAATGTGTACAAAAATCGTGGTGTCCGAGCGCTGCCCGCCGATGTTCTTACCGAAGCCGCTGCCCTGGCCATCGCGAGTATCAGAACCCATCATGACGATGTTGATCGGCGCGCCCTCTTCAGATGCCCAAGCGTCTGGACGATTGTCACCGAGCTGGTTAGTGATGTCCTTTTTGTCGATGCCATCGATAGCACCGTAGAGAGCTGAAACTGCAATGCCGCTCATTGCGGTGGCAGTCAAGGTCAATATTGCGAGACCTTTGACTAACCGATGCTTGCGCGCCATTGAGTTGCCTTCCGACGAGTAAGTGCCAATTGTGCCTGATGTCGCGGAGGGCGGGTTCGCGAGCCTGTGCACAAGGTGGGTTAATTCACAGAATCCTCACATCGGGTTTTCGCTGATCTTCGGCGGTTTGGAGATGTTCACGCGAGGAGCCGCTGGCAGAATCAGAGTTCGGCTTCTTCCCCAGCCACTGGAGGTTTTCAATGCGTGTGTCGTTACGGCGTGTCTGCGCTGCCGTCACCGCACTGGTTTTCCTCGTGGCAGGTATGGATTCAGCGGTGGCAGCGACGCCTTCACCGGGCGTCACTGGATTCTCGCTTTCGGCCCAGATGTGGGTGCCTGCTGCCTCTCCGCTAACGATCTCTGCTTCGTTCTCAAAAGCTGGCAAGTATTCGGTATCCCTCACGAACGCGTGCACCAACGCGTTAGCGCGGACGCAGGTTGGCGATGCTGTCTCGGGGGCAAACCAAATACAGGTAGACGGTCTGCTTCCTGAACCACTGTCCGATGCGGTTTACGTCGTCACGCTGACTCCTAGCTCAACCGACGGCACGCTCGGAACACCCGTGTCGGGGGTGGTGTCGGTGAGCTCTTCGACGAATCTCGTGAGCCGATCGCTGTGTCCAAACGTCCACCGTTTTCGACAAACTGCCGCTACGCCTCGGGCATTGGCAGATGTGGCCGTTGCCCGCGCGAAGCTCAGCCATCCTGACGCCACCGAAGCTCTACTAGTGCCGGCGGATTCGTCAGCAGCGATGGTGGCCGTGGCGACTGTCTCTGCCCAGCTGCGCAAGGTGCCGCTGTTCTTTTCTGCAACAGACAAACTGACGTTTTCGACAAAGCAAGAGCTTGTGCGTCGCAAGATCACTAAAGTTTTGATTTTGTCGACCACCAATACGTTCGCTCCCAAAGTGCTCTCCACACTTAAGTCTCTTGGAATCAAGATTCCACTGCGCACCGCAAAATCTGCAGCGGAACTTTCACAGCTGGTGTACGCCAAGAGTTTGTTCAACTCGGACACAAAAGCCGTATTCGTGAACTTCAAAGGTTCGACAAAGACGTTGTTAGAGGCGACATCTTTTGCTTCTGCAACAGGGCGTCCGCTGCTCGATGTTCATCCAGATTCTTTGACAACGACGCGAGCTGTGCTCAAAGCATTGAACATTGTCGGTGGCATCGCGATTGGGACGACCGCAGATATTAGTGACGACACGATTGATTCGTTTCGCAAAGTAGTTCGCGTCAGCGCGCGAGACGAGCGCTCGCTCGCGCTCGCGTTGGCCAGAAGCGCCACCAACGAGATCCCGAACTTGGTGGTGCGCACAACGTCGTCGACCGTCGCTACTGCAGACTTTTTGGCGTACACCACGCCTGCATTGAATGTCGTCGTCGATTCCAAAGGTTTGAGCCTCGACCAACGCGCCTGGCTCAATGCTCGCGGCGACATTGTTGGCGTTCTATCGACGACGGATAGCGCGATTGCCAGCGACTACGCGTTGGCTCGCATCGGTTATGCGCTCGCGCAACGCGGGGAACCCACTGCAATTCCTGTTCTGGAGCCGCTGCCCACGCCAGCCGCCGTCGCTCCGGCGACCTTCGCTTTTAGTGGCAGCGGCTGGGGTCACGGCATTGGGCTCTCGCAGTGGGGTGCGTATGCAATGGCAAAAGCTGGCAAGACTGAAACCGAGATTCTGACTCACTATTACACCGATACGACGGTGACTGCAGTACCGGATTCCGCCGATGTGTTTGTGGGTCTGTGTGTCGACACCGATGCCAACTGCTACCGCAATGCCAATCGCACATCGACCATCAAAGTTCGTCTGCGATCGCTTGGCGCAACCACATCAAACGACCCGCCAGCCGCGATGAAACTCCAAACCGCAGACGGCACGTCGGTCGTGATCACCCCCGACCACTCAGTGACTTTCACTTTCTTGAATTCGTCGACGACTGTGAAGACCACCATCACGGGCCCAGATGCTCCGAAACTCAAGAATTCCACCCTCGTCATCATCACTTGGTCGGGAACTCGGTTCAGCGGGTCACTCGGTGCACATCCAGCGTTGGCACAGGTGGCCGGTCCGGGAAGTGAATTGGCCGCAGGGAGGACCTATCGCTTCGGTTCGCTTCGAGTTCGTGCTGGTGCGGCCCAAACAGATTTGGTCGCAGGGCTATCACTGAGCAATCGGGTGAGCTTGCACGACGAATACCTCTATGGCATCGGTGAAGTGTCATCGTCGTGGCCCGCCGCAGCGTTGCGAGCGCAGGTCATTGCGGCTCGCTCGTACGTGTACAACGATGTCTACAACTCAGATGGCACGACTCGGCCGAGACGCTCCGCCTGCGATTGCCAGGTGTACGGTGACATTCGCGATCAGAACTACGTGGGCTGGCAAAAGATTTCGAGCCCTAAAGGTGACCTGTGGAAAGCCGCAGTTGACGCAACTGTCGTCGACGCCGCTACCGGTCTCGCGGTGACGAATGGCAAGAATGTTGTCCAGACGTTCTTTGCTGCCGCAAACGGTGGCGCAACTCAAAACAATGAAGACGTGTGGGGCGGTTCACCGCGCTCGTATTTGCGCAGTGTGGACGACCCCTGGACGCTGATGCCGGCAGAGGCAGTAACTGTGTCCGCGTGGAGTCCTCGTGTGCGCACTCAAAAAGTGGTCGCTGCTGCATTCTCCTTGCCGGACGTTGCGACGCTGGACCTCTCGGACCGCTTTGCTTCAGGTGCCTTGCGCAGTGTCACCGCGACTTCGACGACGGGTGCACAGTCGACGATTAGCGGCGAAAAGTTTCGTAGCTCGATGGTGTCTGATACTGGTTCAAGTCTCATGAGTACATGGGTCTGGCGCTCGATAATCAAACCCACAGCGCTCGCTGCTCCCGGCCTGAGCGAAGAGTTCATTAAGCATCGTTTCTTTGGATTCTGCAAGGCTCCCGGGTCCACGGCAACGAAGGCAGTTCTCGTAAGTTCGGGTGCGCCAGCCTCGCCAGCCATCATCACTGCTGCTTCGGCTTATGCGGCCGTCACCGGCGCGGCCTTGATTGTTGCGAAACCAACCAACGATGCTGCTCGCATCAAAGCGCTAGTAGCTGCCCAGGCAATTAACTATGTCGTGACTGTCGGCATCATCGATCCTGCAATCACGAGTGCCTTGTCCGGCGCCAAAGTTTCTTGGCGAAACATTCAAGGTGCGACCATCGAAGACCTCTCCCGCAAGTTGGCCGTCGACGCCTCGATCGATCCCGCCAAAGGTGTTGTGATCGCGAGTTCGGGTGAGCCTGATGCATGGCCGTTGGCTGTGTCGCTTGCAGCCCGCGCCGGTCGTCCACTGCTTCTTGCTTCTGAGAAGGCACTGAGCCCTGAAGTCGTGACGTGGCTTTCGACAACTGCCCCCGCATCAATTTATGTCGTCGGCAGCACGACAGAGCTTCCTGACGCAGCCCTCGCGGGATTTAGTGATGTCGCACGTGTGACGACATCCGATCTTGCACTGGCCAGCTTGTCGCTGCTCGATCGTGGCTCGGTCATTTCTCGCGGCGTCATCCTCATGGCGAGTACGTCTGACCCCGTCTCCGGTGTGCTTGCGGCGCTCTCAGGCATGCCGATTGTGTACGAGGATGCGGCGGTGACCCCAGCAGTTTTGTCATGGATTCGGCGACAGTCGTTAGCCGCTGCGGTGGTCGACCTCGGGGTTACAGCAGAATTCGTTCAACAGGTACGGCGAGCGTAGGTAGGGCAGATGGAAGCGGTAATGCTGGTCGGCGGTCAGGGCACACGCCTGCGCCCGTTGACCGAGAACACTCCTAAACCGATGCTGCCCGTCGCGAACTTTCCCTGTACCGCGCACCAGATTGCCAAAGCCCGGGAGGCTGGCGTCACTCGTATCGTGCTCAGTACGAGCTACCGCGCTGAAGTCTTTGAGTCGTATTTCGGTGCAGGCGAAGATTTCGGTATCGAGATTGTTTATGTGGTTGAAGATTCTCCGCTCGGCACCGGCGGTGCGATTCGAAACGTCGCGAGTGCTTTGCGCAGTGGAGCTGAAGATCCCGTCATCATTCTCAACGGAGACATTCTGAGCGGGCATAGCCTGCAAAATCAGGTGGCAGATTTTGAACAGCGCAAGGCGGATGTTTCTCTGCATCTCATCGATGTCGACGACCCGCGTGCCTTCGGACTTGTGCCGACCGATAACGATGGTCGAGTTCTGAAGTTTCTTGAGAAGCCACAAACGCCTGAAGAAATTGTGACCCACCAAATCAACGCTGGTTGTTATGTTTTTCGACGTCGACTGATCGATGCGATTCCAGCAGGTCGCGTGGTGTCCGTGGAGCGCGAAACTTTTCCTGGGCTTCTTGAAGCTGACGCACACGTGGTGGGCTACCTCGAGAATGCTTACTGGTTGGACCTCGGTAATCCCTTGGCATATGCCAAAGGTTCGCGCGATGTCGTCACGGGAGCGTGCCCTTCACCGTTGGTCCATGCGAGCCAGAATCTTGTGGATGCCACTGCGAAAGTGGAACCGTCAGCCGAAATCGCTGAGGGCTCAGCAGTTGGCGCGGGTGCAAACATCTCGGCGAATGCGCAGATTCTCGGAAGTGTGGTGTTGCCCGGCGCGACGATTGGGGAAGGTTGCGTTGTCCAAAACTCCATCGTTGGTACCAACGCAGTCCTTGGTGCCAATGTCGACATCCGCGACACCGTGATCGGCGACGGCGCAACTGTTGGTGCTGGTAATCAACTTCAGGCTGGAGCTCGCGTGTGGACTGGCGCCACGATTGCGCCCGACTCCATCCGTTTTTCTGCTTAATGGCCGTTTCTCGTAGGCAAGCGGACAAATTCGGACATTTGTGAAGGTTTTTTCCTTTGCCATCTTGACTTACCCCGAACTACACGGTTGTAATTCGCCCAACTTGGAGCGGTGAGCGCTTCCAGGCAACCACAGGAGGAACCGTGGCACCATTTGAGAATGCGTCTCAGGATGTAGATCCAGCGCTCGAATGGCAAGAGCATGCGCTGTGCGCACAGACCGACCCTGAAGCCTTTTTCCCAGAGAAGGGTGGCAGTACTCGTGAAGCGAAGCGGGTGTGCCAATCCTGCGACGTCCGCGTTGAGTGCCTCGAGTACGCACTCGCTCAGGACGAGCGCTTCGGCATTTGGGGCGGCCTCTCCGAGCGTGAGCGCCGTCGCCTCAAGCGTGCCGGCTAAATCTTGTTTCTGTGATTCAGTCCAACTTCCCCGCAGCTGTCGCTTGTCTGTTTAGATAACACCGTGACTCACGATTTTGCCCCTGAGTGGTGGCGAGAAGACGAAGACGTAGAGTCAACAGCACCCATCGAAATCAATCACCATGTCACCGCAATCGTGGTGAGCCGTAATGGTGCCCGCTGGCTTCCAGTGTCACTGGCCGCGCTCGAGGCTCAGACTCGCGCTGCTGATTCGTGGGTGGGAGTGGACATTGAGTCCATCGATGACAGCGTCGCTGTCCTCAAGCAGCACCGCCCCGCAGATTTAATCGAGCTTCCGCTTTCTGCCACCCAGTCCGACGCCATCGATGCTGCGGTGGCGACCCTCGATGACGTCCCGAACACCGTTCAATGGCTGTGGCTTATTCACGACGATAGCGCCGCCGAACCTCAGGCGCTTGAACACCTATTGAAAGTTGCGAACGAGTATCCGCATGCTGCAGTCATCGGCAGCAAAGTTCTTGACTGGTCCGATGCGTCACATGTCATCGAAGTTGGCACGAGCATCACCGCCATTGGTACCCGTTACACAGGTCTCGAACGTGGCGAGCGCGATCAGGGCCAACACGATGTCAGCGGGCCTGTGCATGCCGCATCGAATGTGGGAATGCTGATTCGTCGCGATGTGTGGACTTCCTTGGGTGGTTTCAGCCCTGAGCTTTCGCATTTTCGAACCGATCTAGATTTGTGCTGGCGCGCGTGGTCGATGGGCAACGAAGTGGTGCTCGCGCCGGCCGCGCGAATTCGCCATGTGGCGGCTACGGCACGTTCAGTTCGTAAGAAAGAAAAAGCGAGCGCATCGCCACACTACGTTGATCGTCGGGCTGGAATCCTCGTCATCCTCTCGCAAACACCAAAGCGCTGGCTTTGGGCGCGGTGGTTACTCATTGCACTTGCTGGCTTGGCTCGCGGTGCTGGTTATCTCGCTGTTCAGGATCTCACTTCCGCTCGCGACGAATGGCGGGCCACGGTGAGCGGTCTGGCGTCAGGCCGTGCAGTGCGCCGACTTCGTGCTCGGTACGGAACTGCTGGTTTGCTGCCAGGTGTCCGTCCCACTCTGAAGGAGCAAGTGGTGCACGCGAGCACCGAGCTCGCTGAAAGCGTTCAAGAAAATTACCAACGCGGTCTCGATGCGCTGCTACCGAACCGAGCTCATGGCGCGGATGTCGGCTATTTCCAAGCGCTGCTTGCTGCACTGAAGCGGCCTGGCTCAATTCTTGGTCTCGTCAGCGTCATCTTCGGCATTTTTGCAACGCGCAATGCCTGGGGTAGTGGTCAACTCGTATCACCTTCAGGAGTCGTCCTGCCCACTTCGGCTGATGCGCTCTGGACGGAGTACTTGTCGTCTTGGCATCTCGTGGGGCTTGGAACAGGCGATCCTTCTCATCCCATGCAGGCGCTGATTGCGGTCTTCTCCTATCTGACTTTCCAAAATCCCGCGCTCTTCGTTCTTACCGTCAGCACGTTTGGCATGTGGTGGGCCGCCGCATCGATGCACCTCGCTCTGCGCTCGCTGTTGCCGCATTCAGCAACCCGTGTCTGGCTTGCGGCCCTCTACAGCCTGTCTCCTGTGGTGGTGGAATCGGCAGTCTCGGGAAACGTTGCAGTGGTATTGAGCGCCATCGCCTTGCCGCCCACGGTGGTGCTCTTGCGTCATGCCCAGACCTCGTGGCGGGCAGCGGCTGGCGCGGCGCTGTTGATTTCCATTCTGTGTGCGACCTGGCCAGCCACATGGGTATTGCTCGCACTCGGATTGATCTTCTTCTTGGTCTCGGTTCGACCAAGCCGCGGAGCTGCCGCCCGCATGATTATGGTGTTCGTCTGGTCACTGACCATCTTGATGCCTTGGTCAATTGATGTGTTAGTCAACCCAGGTTCATGGTTTGCGCAATTTGCAGCTTCGAATGTCCGCCCAGCCTCGGCCTGGATGGCACTGTTCGGAAAAGGCGCGCCAGATTCGCCGCAGCCGTGGTGGTGGGCCGCAGGATTGGTGTTCGTGGCTGCAGCCAGCCTGTCAGATTCTCGAAATCGCGGACTCAGCCAGCAGGCCTGGCGCGTGATTCGGATTGCGCTCCTCGTGGCACTCGTCGCCCAAGTCACGATGAGTTACGTGGCCTCTGCGACCGGAAAACTTCGGCTGGATCTTCCAGCTCTCATCATTAGTGCAGCCATGCTTCTGTGTCTCGCGAGCAGCGCGGCAACCGTGCGAGTGCGTTTGAACAGAAGCGCTTTTGGCTGGCGTCAAGTGAGTACGGCACTTGCGACGATTGCGGTGACTGCACTGCCACTGTCTGGTTTGTATTTCAATGTGTGGCAACGAGCTGACGTCGATCGACTTCATCGAGCACCTGAGATTTCTGCCGCAACATTGCGCGGTTACACCGAACCGCTGAATTTGCGCACGTTGATGTTGTCGACAGACGAGGCTGGACTCGTTGTTGCTGACTTGCTTGATCAGCGACCGCTCACCTTCGGAGATAGCGAAGTGATGAGCGCTGAAGGCGATTCTGAAATTTCTGCGGCCATTGCGGCTTGGCTCACGGGCAGTTCGACCGACGAAAAGAATCCGCTCTACGACCTCGGCGTCGGTTACATAGCAGTGCCCGTCCGAGATCCGCTCGCACTACGCATCGCCTCGATCGGGAATCTCACTCGTCTGATGACAGCTCGCAGCGATCAGTTATTGAACGTATGGCGAGTTGTTGAAGTCGAAAACAAACTTTTTATTTCTGACGATGGGTCGACGGTCTCACCAGTTATTTTTGATGAAATCGATAACACCGAGTTGAAGACGCCGCTGACTTTTGGTGGCACCCTCGACGCCGTCAAGTACGAACGCATAGTGACCCTCGCTGCGCGCTCTGACTCCGCGTGGGTCGCGAGCCTCAATGGAGATGAACTTGAGCGCGTCGGAAGTTTCATTAACAAGTGGAAAGTCCCGAAGAACGCCGAAGGCATCCTCACGGTGTCGCTGAACAAGTCGAGTCGCTCTGATTGGTTGCTGTTCGCCGGCTTCTCAATGGTTACAGCACTGCTGGTGCTCGCGCCGCGTCGGCGAAACACCTATCGAGACGAATGGCTGGTGGAGTCATGAGTCTGATTTCAAACTTCTTCAAGGCAACAGTTCTCAGTCGTAATGGTGTCGTTGTTGCTCTGCTGGTAGCGGTGACGTCCTACGGTCTCGGCGTCTATGCCCGACCTACCGAATCAACCACGGAGTTCAATGCGGCTCGGGCTGTGACAGACCTGCAATGTGTCGGTTGGAACACCACTGGTCCGACTCCGCGTCAACGTCTGATCGTCGGTAACGGCTCCTCACTGGTCGATGGCGACACCGTGGATGTATCGATTGGCGAGCGCATGAAGGCGCTGGTGCCAGGCGCCTCCCGCGAAACCGACTTGAAGTCAGGCGACTTCAAGCGCATCTCTGCTGAAGGTGATTCTGCGAATCGAATTGCAGCACTGATGACCGCCCAACGCTCGTCGGGTGCCGGTGCGGGACTTGCGGTAGACGCGTGTCGCACGCCGGGTCAAGAGTGGTGGTTCGCAGGAATCAACACACAGGCTGGCTATAGCGCCTACTTAGTTCTCTCGAATCCAGACAATGCAGACACGGTCGCGACGCTCACGGCCTTCACTGGCGACGGTGAAACATCGATGACGGAGTTCCACCGCGTTCTGGTGCCGGCTCAAGGATTGAAACTGGTCGACATCACCCGCGCTGTTCCAGGGGAGAAATCGGTGGCATTGCGTGTTCACGTCGTCGATGGTCGGGTCACTGCGTCTGTCCAAACTGAAGTTGTCGATGGCGTTTCTCAGCTGGGTCGCACCTTCAACATGCCCGTCGAGTCGCTCTCAACCCACGCCGTCATTGTCGGTATCCGCGACGGTATTCAGAGTCCACTGTTGCACCTGGTGTCACCGACCGAGGATGCAATCGCATCGGTCATCCTTCACACGCCCGATGGAAGTTTCCCGCTGAGTGATGCGACGGACATGAATCTTGATGCTGGGGTCGTCAAGACAATCGATCTGACAGACGTCATCGAGAACTCCAAGGCTTCGATTGAGATTTCGTCCGATCAGCCCATGCTCGCATCGGTTTCGCTGTTCACGCGCATCGGTGGCTTGCGCGATTACCAAGTGTTGTCCTCACAAGCACCACTCCTTCGCGGTGCAGTGACGATGATCCCAAGTGAACTCAAACTCGCTGGTCTCCAGGCCCTCGCGTTGACTGACTCCAAAGTCACAGTGACGGCCTTTGTCGGTGGCGAGCAACAATGGCAAAACGTCACGACAGTTCACGAAGGTGAAGTGGCGGCACTTCGCCTCGACGATCGCCGTGAGACTGGCATGGTGCTCGTGATCAGTTCTGATGAGCCGCAGGTGTACGTGACGATGTGGTTAGAAGACAAGACTTCACGTGGGTCGTATTCCGCGGCGACAGCCCTGCTCGACCCATCAAGTCAGACGGTCTCGGGCGTTCGGCTGATGCTACGGACTTCTTAGTCTTGACTAGTCGTGTCACTTCAACAGTTTCGCCGTCGCTCCGACTAACTTTCGCATCATGAATCCGGCCCGCAAATGTTCTCGCCCCATGTGCGACAACCTTGCTATTGCCACGCTCACCTACGTCTACGCAGACAGCACGGCTGTGCTGGGACCGCTCGCCACTTTTGCTGAACCTCACTGCTACGACTTGTGCGAAAACCACAGTCGGCGTCTGGTGCCTCCCCGCGGCTGGGAGCTCGTGAAGCTCGAAACGGATCTTGAGAGTTTGCGGCCATCTTCGGACGATTTGGACGCCATTGCAGACGCGGTGCGCGAGGCCGCAGGGGCGTCATCGCCGCATCATCCAGTCCACACCTCTGGCCGGCGCGGTCACCTTCGTGTGGTGAGGGAAACCGACTAAGCACGCTCACTTTGTTCAGTAGGCTTGGGCTGTGCGTGATCTCAACCAAATCATCAAGGCCTACGACGTTCGTGGCACCTATCCAGACCAACTTGACGCCGACTTGGCTCGCGCTGTCGGCGCGGCTTTTGTGAAGGTGCTCGGCATCTCTCGCGAGGCCGGCGGCGCTGGCACTGTGGTGATCGGTCACGACATGCGACCCAGCGGTCCAGAGCTTGTAGCGGCCTTCGCGGATGGCGTGATGGCTCAAGGCGTCGACGTCATCGAGATTGGTCTTGCCTCGACCGATGGCCTGTACTTCGCATCTGGCCATCTCGGTCTTCCCGGTGCGATGTTTACGGCCAGCCACAATCCCGCGCAATACAACGGCATCAAGTTATGCCGTGCCGGCGCAGCTCCAGTGGGGCAGGAATCCGGACTCGCAGAAATCAAGCAGCTCATCAACGATGGTTGGACTTCCGACTACGCAGGCCCTCGCGGCACTCTCTCCCAACAAAATCTTGCGGACGCCTACGCCGACTACTTGCGCGAACTTGTTGACCTTCGCGGCATTCGTCCGCTCAAAGTGGTCGTCGATGCGGGCAATGGCATGGGCGGCTACACCGTGCCTATCGTGTTGAAGAACCTGCCACTCGACATTGTCGAGATGTACTTCGAGCTCGATGGTTCTTTCCCTAACCACGAAGCGAACCCCATTGATCCTGCAAATCTTGTAGATCTCCAGAAGGCCGTCATCGAACACAAAGCCGATATCGGTTTGGCGTTTGATGGCGATGCGGATCGTTGTTTTGTCGTCGACGAACAAGGCGGCATCGTGAGCCCATCAACCTTGACAGCATTGATCGCCAAGCGTGAGCTCGACAAGCACCCTGGTTCCAACATCATTCACAACTTGATTACCTCTTGGTCGGTCGCTGAGGTAGTGCGCGAAAACGGTGGCACGCCGGTACGCACTCGCGTGGGTCACTCGTTCATCAAAGCGACGATGGCCGAAACCAACGCAGTATTTGGTGGCGAGCATTCAGGTCACTTCTACTTCCGCGATTTTTGGCGTGCCGATTCGGGAATGCTCGCGGCCCTTCATGCCATGGCAGCGCTTGGCGAAACCCCTGCCGGAACCAAATTGTCTGATGTCCTCTCAAGCTACAAGCGTTACGTCGAGAGCGGCGAGATCAATTCGCGCGTAGATGATGCCCAGGCTGTGGTTGCCAAAATCAAGGCAACTTACGGTGACCGTGAGGGTGTCTGCCTCGATGAACTCGATGGGCTCACAGTCTCTGGAGAGGGATGGTGGTTCAACGTTCGTGCGAGCAACACCGAGCCATTGCTACGTCTCAATGCCGAAGCAAAAACTCAAGAGCACGTGCAGGCCATTGTTGATGATGTCTTGTCGTTGATTCGGGGTTAAGTGTGTTGATCGCAGATTTGTTGCCGCTGTTGGCCTGCCCATGCGATGAGCACGGACGCTTGAAACTGCGCCGCGACACCGAGCTCAAGGCAGCGTGCTGCGGCCGGATTTATCCGATTGTCGATGGCATCCCCGTTTTGCTGATGTCCCAAGCTCGTAAAGGCAAGGGATAGTCCATGGTCGACGATTTGATTCTTGATGATGTCGCAGCGATGCTCGCAGCTGATCCTGGTGAGATGCTCGCCGCCACCGCCACCGCCGGCGCCCAAGTCCGTCGCGGGCTAGCCGAAGCGAACCGAGACGAAATCGCCCGCATCGGCGAAGCAGGTCGGCCTCGCGCTGTAGTGGTCACAGGCATGGGTGGCTCTGGCATCTCTGGACAGGTCATCGAAGCTCTCGCCAACGCCACATCACCGATTCCTGTTGTTTCTTCTCGCGGCTATGGATTGCCAGCCTGGGTCGGTGCTGACGACGTCGTGATTTCACTGTCGTGCAGTGGCGGTACCGAAGAAACCATCGCTGCGGCTCATGAGGCAGCACGACGGGGATCAAAACTGGTGTCAATCACGTCCGCTGGTTCGGCCCTCCACGATTTCACTGCGTCCGTGCGCGGCAGTTCAACGATGCTGGTGGATGCCAAAGGGTTGATGCCGCGCGCATCAATGTGGACACTCCTGACGCCGCTATTGCTGGTCGGCAACCAACTCGGCGTCGTCTCAGTGCCGGATACAGACTTGCAACATGCCGCAGACGTCATTGATGAAATTGGTCAACAGTGCGCAGTCGAGCGAGAGTCGTTTGAGAATCCAGCCAAACTTCTCGCAGTTGCACTCGCTGGCTCGCTGCCGATGATTTGGGGTACAGGAGCGATCGGACCTGTTGCGTCATACCGATTTATCTCGCAGCTGGCCGAGAACGCCAAGATTCCCGCAATTCACGGCGAGATCCCGGAGTCTCAGCACAACCAAGTGGTTGTTCTGGACGGACCGTTCGCAGGCGCATCGAGTGTTGAAGAGATTTTCGAAGATCGCGCAGGTCGCGAACTCAATCGAAAGTTCCGCCTCGTGTTGCTGCGCGATTCGATTGAACATCCACAAATGGCCAAGCGCGCCGAAATCGTCAGCGATATTGCCGATCGCCGCGGCGTACCTGTTACCCGTGTCGACGCAACTGGCACCCGGATTATTCATCGGCTTGCATCACTAGTAGCCCTGACTGACTGGGCCAGCGTTTACACAGCGTTGGCGCTTCACATCGACCCAAGTCCAATTGGGCCGATCAACGAACTGAAGTCTCGACTTCAAGACTAGGAATTCATGAGCACCAGTGGTGGCATGCGTGCGGTTTTAGCAGCGCTAGTAGCAAACCTCGGCATTGCGGTTTCAAAATTTGTGGCGTTCTTCATCACAGGTTCCGCTTCGATGCTCAGCGAAGCAGTCCACTCAGTCGCTGACTCGGGCAATCAGGTGCTGCTGTTAGTCGGCCACCGTCATTCACAGCGGACGAGCGATCAACACAATTTCGGTTACGGCCGGGTTCGCTACATCTACGGCTTTATCGTTGCGATTGTTCTGTTCGTTGTCGGTGGCGCATATTCGCTGTACGAGGGCATCCACAAATTTCAGCATCCAGAAGAAGTTGGCGATACCCGTATCGCGATTGCGGTGTTGCTCGTCGCGATTATTCTTGAATCTTTCTCACTGCGCACTGCGCTCGCAGAGGTGGCTCACGTCAAAGGCAAGCGCACTCTGTGGCAGTTCGTTCGGGCAGCTCGACAGCCAGAACTTCCGGTCATCGTCCTCGAAGACATCGGCGCACTGACAGGCCTGATGTTCGCTTTTGTGGGCGTGGTCGGATCGACTGTCACAGGCGATGCTCGCTGGGACGGCCTAGGTGCCGTAGCTGTCGGTCTCTTGCTCGTCGTCATCGCTGTCATTTTGTCGTTCGAGATGACGAGCATGTTGGTTGGTGAATCCGCGCTCGAAGAGGACGATGCCAAGATTCGCGAACTTCTCGCCGCCTCGCCTCTCGTTCGACAGGTCATCCACGTTCGCACGTTGTACGTCGGTCCAGACGAGCTGTTGGTCGCTGCCAAAGTCGGCGTTGATGCCGCAGTCCGCGCCGTTGAGGTCAGTTCAGCTATCGACGATATTGAAGCGAATATTCGTCTCGCTCTGCCGCACGCCCGCTATATCTTCATCGAACCAGACATCTATCGCGCGTAGCGCTCGTTTCATCGCGTACAATTCCGCCAGCGAGTCGGTATCCGACCCTCCTATAGGCAGACCATCGAAGTCTCGAGCCGTTTGTCGCCATCCACATGTAGGAGAAATCCATGTCTGTTGACAACTTTGTTGCTGGGCGCGATGCATTCGTTATTGGCGATGCCGTTCCTGGTTTTGGCCTCGAATACGCAGTAGCAGATCTCAAGCTTGCTGAATTCGGTCGTCATGAAATTCGTTTGGCTGAACACGAAATGCCTGGCCTCATGGCTATGCGTGCCGAGTTCGGTGACTCCAAGCCACTTACAGGCGCGAAGATTGCTGGTTCGCTACACATGACCGTGCAGACTGCTGTGCTCATCGAAACCTTAGTCGCTCTCGGTGCAGATGTCCGCTGGGCATCTTGCAACATCTTCTCGAC
>JAFMIT010000060.1 GCA_017853815.1 Actinomycetota bacterium | reverse complement strand
CCAACTGTCGCAGAGGTCAGCATCATCGGCATCAAAGCGACGCGACCAACGAGTCGAAATCTGGTGTCGGAGGATTGAATGGTGAGACTTGCACACATCGCCGCAATGAGCACCGCAACAAGCGCGACCACCAGCGCGAGAAAGATGCTTCGAACTATCGATGGCCCGATGGACGAAATGTTTGGCACCGACCCGCTCGCCACGGACCCCTGGAGTAGAGAGTTCCAGTACTCGGCACTCCAGCCGCGCTGTCCCGAGAAACTTCGACGCACCAGCCAAGCCAGAGGTGCGAGGTAGGCGACTGCTGTCACGACTGCAAAAAGCCGCCATCCCCACCGCTGACCGATGGCCCTGCGCTCAAGGCCCTGCCAGCTCGCACCGACTGGAGATTTTCCCCATCGTGCTCCCAACACAAGTACGAGCGCAATACAGACGAGTTGAATCACGGTGTTGAACGCAGCACCGCGAAAATCGAGAAGTAGCGAAACCTGACGCAGTACTTCAGTTTCAAACGTGCGATTGCTGCGCGTGCCAAGAACCAAGATGAGACTCAACGAGCTGAAGCAAAAACCAAATACCAGCACACCAGAACGAACAATCGCGGGTCGCAAAAGTGGCAACCCAATAGTTAGCCAACTCACAAGCCCGGACGCACCTAGCGATCGTGCTTGAAAAAGAAGCCGCTCATCGAGTTGCTCGATTGCGGCGCCCACGAATCGCACGACAACTGCAATGTTGACGAACACATGCCCAACCACGACTAGCCAAAGACCCTGCGCAAGCACGCCTGCGAACAGGCCCCTCAACCCAAGCGCCGTCACCATCGTCGGCAGGATGAATGGGAGCATGACCACGCCGTACAAAAACCGACGACCAACGAACTCAAACCGGCTCAACAAGAACGCCACTGGCAGACCGGCCATCAATGTGAGCAGAGCACTTAGCGCAGCTTGTGATGAAGACTGCCACAGCAATACCGCAATGTCTTTCCAGCCGTAGGCAGATTCAAAATCCGCGGCAGACGTGAGCAGCTGTCTGACGATGGTGACGAGCGGAAATACACCGAACAGCAGCATGAAACTCGTCGCCGCAACTGCGGCCGCGATAATCCAAGGCTGTCTTTTCAGCTCGTCATCACTCGATTCCACTCGGCCACAAGTTCTGCCTGCATATCGCGCAGCTGCCCAGTGGGAAGCACGCCAGGGCGTTCAACTTTGCCAGCGAAGCGACTGAACTCGTCTGGGATGACCGCAGACGTGTTTGCTGGATACACAAACATGGACGCTGCCACGGAATCTTGAAACTTTTTGCTCAACAGCCAGTCAATGACTTTTTGCGCCGCTTCAACATTGTTTGTGCCACGCAAAATGCCGGCATACTCGATTTGTCTGAAGCAACCTTCGGTAATGACCGCAGTAGACACCGCAGTTGGCTTGGGATCGCTTGCGTAGACGTATTCAGCTACAGGGCTCGTGGCATACGACACTACCAGCGGATACTTTCCGTTGCCGCTGCCGGCAGTGAAGTCGTTGAAATACGCATCTGACCATGAGGCTGCAATCTTGACGCCGTTTGCTTTCAAACCTTCCCAGTACGCGAGACGATCGGTACCAAGGCGCGCATGAACCGCCAATAAGAAAGCCATACCGGGTGAAGAGGTCGCAGGGTCTTCGACCACCAACAAGTTCTTGTACTGGGGAAGCGTCAGAACATCAATGCTCGCCGGAATCGGCAAGCCTGATTTCATAAACCACTTCAAATCGACATTGACGCAGACGTCGGCGTAATCAATAGGGGTCACCAGATTCTGGTCTGTCCACTGCATCAGATCAGACCGCACCTCGTTGAGCAGCGGAGACTTATACGCCTCAAAAATGCCCTCGCCCTTAAGCGCGTTGGGCATCAGCGAGTTGTCAATGCCAAACATCACATCCGCTGTCGGCGACCCCGAGGCAAGCACCGCACCAGCGACCATGGTCCCGGCATCCCCCGCCGTAACAATGTCAATTTTGATGCCGGTTTCGTCGCGGAAAGATTTCAGCGCTTCCTTCGAAGCAACAAAAGAGTCATGAGTCAGTAGCTTGACGACCGTGGTTTCAGGATTGCTGCTTTGGTTTGAACAGCCTGCGACTACGAACGCCGCCGCAACTACGGTTACTAAAAAACGCTGGTGATTTTTCATTGCACTCCCTCGCGCTGGCATTACCCAGATCAGGTTCTGTGGGTCGGTGGCGCGGCCACCCTCTCAGCCCGCCGGATGCGAGCTCCCCAAATCTTTAGTTGTTGGCTGAACTATAGAAGCGTCGTACAAGGCCCGAAAATCAGGACTTAATTCCCTAGTCAGTCCGATACCCCCCTAGGTACCTTCCAGATAGGAGGTTCGCCCGCGCTAGTCATGCTCTAGCGGCAGAGCGAAAAGCACAGTGACCGACACAGTGACTAACAATCTGAAGAAGCTCGTCATTCTCGGGGGAGGGACCGCTGGCACGATGGCGGCAAACAAACTCCGAAAAGTCCTCGACAAAACCGAGTGGCACATCACGGTCGTAGATCAGGACAATCGACACATCTACCAACCGGGCTTGTTGTTGATGCCTTTCGGCGTTTACCAACCAGATGAACTCGTCAAGGAACGCGAACACCTTTTCCATAAGAACATTGATGTGGTGCTCGGGGAGATTGATCGAGTCGATGCCGAAACAAATCGAGTCGTCCTACTCAACGGTCGAGAACTGACGTACGACTTTCTCATCATCGCGACCGGCACCTCACCTCGTCCCGACCAGACCCCGGGAATGGATGGCGCCGAATGGCATAAGAGCATTTTCGACTTTTTCACTCTCGAAGGTTCCCTCGCGCTTCGCGAGAAGCTCGCGACCTGGGAAGGTGGAAAGCTCGTAGTCCACATCACCGAGATGCCGATCAAATGCCCTGTTGCGCCGCTCGAATTTAGTTTCTTGGCAGACGCCTTCTTTGAAGAAAAGGGAATGCGCGACAAAGTGTCGATCACTTACGTCACCCCGCTCGAAGGTGCATTCACCAAACCAGTGGCAAGTGAATACCTCGGCGATATGCTCGAGAATCGTCACATTGCCGTTGAACCCGACTTCATGATTGAAAGCATCGACGACGAACGCAAAGTTTTGATCTCTATGGACGAGCGCGAAGTTCCATTCGATTTGCTCGTCACAATTCCGCTGAATATGGGTGCTGACTACATCGCGCGCTCCGGCCTCGGAAACGAACTCAACTACGTTCCAGTCGACAAGCAAACGTTGTTGTCAAGAAAGTACGACAACGTTTTTGCCATTGGCGATGCCTCTGACATTCCCGCATCCAAAGCTGGTTCTGTGGCTCACTTCTCCATCGACTTGTTCGCAGATAATTTCGTAGATCATGTCAATGGTCGCCAGATGACCGAACTCTTTGATGGTCACGCAAACTGCTTTATTGAATCAGGTCATGGCAAAGGTCTTTTGATTGACTTCAATTACGACACCGAACCATTGCCCGGCACATACCCGCTTGCAGGAATTGGCCCCTTCAGTCTCTTAAAAGAAACCCGCATCAATCACTGGGGAAAACTCGGATTCCGTTGGGCCTACTGGCACATGTTGCTTCCTGGTCGTCCAATGCCTGTTTCGTCTCTCATGTCCATGGCTGGCAAGCATCAGCCAACACTCACTAAGTAACACCTACAGAAAGGTCGATGACATCATGCCTGTCGCAGAACTCGCTGGTCGTCAAGTGCACGTCAACGAAGAGGGATTCCTCACCGAATTCGATGAATGGGATAAGGAACTTGCGAAAGTTCTCGCCACCAACATCGGCATCGAGATGACGGATGAACACTGGAAGCTCATCGAATGGCTTCGCGAAGATTTCAAGGCTCAAGGAGAAACAGCCACCACACGAAGGCTGCAGACCGCAGGCGGTTTTGCTGTGAAAGATCAATTCAGCTTGTTCCCAAAAAAGCCTGGCAAAAAGATGAGTTACATCGCTGGTCTACCAAAGCCCCACGGTTGTGTCTGAGAGGAATGATCACAATGACTGCTACCGCTATCGCCCCCACCATCGTGCCGAACTTCGATGACGATTCCAACGAGGGCCGCAAGATTGCGTTCATCTGTTCAAAAGGCAATCTCGATATGGCCTACCCTGCATTGATCCTGGCGAATGCCGCGCTCGGCGAAGGTATCGAGACACATATCTTCTTCACGTTCTGGGGTTTCGACATGATTATGAAGAACCGCATGAACGATCTTCAGTTCAGTCCCGCTGGCAACGCAGCGATGCACTTGCCGATCGGCGACATCCACTTGCCACAGTCACTTGCTCCCATGCCGGGCATGACTGCGATGGCCACGAAGATGTTGAAGAAACAAATCGCGGATCTTGATATTCCTGAGGTGCCAGACTTCCTCGACCAAATTGTCGCCGCTGGCGGACACCTCTGGGCTTGCCAACTTTCGGCAGATATGAACTCGGTATCCGAAGCGGATTTGCGCGAGGACATGGACGGCATCATCAACGCATCCGATTTCATCGAGATGACCAACGGCGCGCAGGTCATCTTTATCTAGCGTTCTTCTCTCGCACGTTCCCAAGCTCAAGGCGGAGTGACAGGCATGATGTCACTCCGCTTTGTACTCTGGGCAAGTCAGGACTTTAGCCCGCTACGCCGCTCGCCAAATATCCATACCCTCAGGGACATGCAACGGACGTACGTGGTCACTGGTTGCGCTAGCGGAACCGGCGCTGCCACCGCCGAACTCTTACGGCAGCGTGGCTACCGCGTCATTGGTGTCGACATGACATCTGCAGAAGTACTAGCGGATCTCAGTACTCCCAGCGGACGTTTAGCGGCTGCAGAAGAAGTGCAGGATCAAAGCGATGGCAAGGTTGATGCGGTCATCGCCTGCGCAGCTATCGCGGCGACTAAACCCATCACGGTCTCTACGAACTTCTTCGGTGTGACCCAATTGCTCGAAGCGCTCCTTGAAAATCTCTCGCTCAGACCCGCACCTCGAGTCGCGGTTGTTACCTCAATTTCGGGACTTCACGAAGTGGATGAAACCCTCGTTGGGCATTTGCTCGAAGGACACGAGGCAGCGGCAGTGGCGCGCGCTCAACAACTCACCGAGGCCGGACACGGAAATCTAAATTTCTCTTCGAGCAAGTTCGCGCTCGGGCAATGGGTGCGGCGCGAAGCTGCTCAAACTCACTGGGCCTCTGCCGGCATCGCACTGAATGCCGTAGCACCAGGAACGATCCTCACTCCTTCCATGCAGCGGCTACTCGACCTTCCGGGCCAACGAGCGTTCATCGACAGCCATGCGCCAATGCCCTACGGGTACCACCTGAAGCCGGCAGCAGTGGCACGCGCTCTCATGTGGCTCACCGACATTGAGAATTGTCATATCACTGGACAGACGATTTTTATCGATGGTGGCGCCGAGACTCTTTTGCGACCCGCGCGCTCGTTCTAATTGACCAGCATCCGAGCTCGCCCGTAGCCTCGCTTCATGACTAAGAGCCCAATGCGCCTTGCGCTGACCCTCCTGCTTGCGATGACCACGATTCTCGGAGTGACTCAGGTCGCTTCAGGTTCAGAAAACGGACGCTACGAAAAGCGCGTCACGGTGACACACGGCCCAACCACCGCCGACAACTCTCAGGTGACGGACCTCGGTACGCCTGGCCACTCTGTTGGTGACATGGTGACTGTGTTTATCCCGTTCACCGGCAAGCACGCCGGCCATCTTGTTGGATCTCTCACGACAGTCGCCGTTGATCGTCCCGCGGTCGGCCAAGACGTTCGCATGAGCAACTTGTCGTTTGTCTTTGGTTCCGATGCGAACCAGATTGTGGTCGGAGGCCAGGCGGTCTACGAGATCAGCCAGCCGACTCTCGGCATCGGTGTCGTGACGATCCGCCCCATCATCGGCGGCTCTGGCAAGTACGCAGGCGCTCGCGGCTACGTCGAAACCACTCACCTCGAAGACAACAGCTGGAAGCACGTCTTCCACCTGACCACCAAATAAGCCCGCGTAAAGGCAGGACAGTTTCGGCTGTCCTGCCTTTTTTGTACCGATTTTGCGCTGCAATGAACCGCTCGCCCACATAAAAACGTCACATTCGACTGAAATCCCCGAAATCGGCCCGCTTGAGTCCTTGTGACATGGCTCACGAAAGTTCATACTCACGCCATGAAAATCTTCACACATCGCCGTGTAGTCGTAGCCGCTGCCCTTTCGGCAGTGGCTATTGCTTTGCCGAGCATTGGAGCTTCCGCAGCTCCAGTCTCACCTGCCTCTCGATTCCTGGCAGCGGCCCAAAGCCGCACCCACCTGTCACTTGACCAACTCAAGTACATGCCTTCCGCTCTCCGACAGAATGAGAAAGTCCGCGTCATCATCCAATTTGATGCCGCAACCGTCTCCACGTTGGCCAAAGCGGATCGCGCAGCCGGCATCAAAGTAACCGCCGCCACCAAGCAGGCTGACCGCCTCGCCGTTCGTGCCGCACAGGCACCGGTTGTGCGTGCTCTTGCTGCCGCAGGTGCCAAAGTTGAGCGTCGCTACACCGATGTGCTCTCTGGCGTTGCCGCTACTGTCAAGATCAAGGATCTGGCAGCAGTCGCAAAGGTTCCAGGCGTTGTCGCTATGTCGAAGGTCGCATTGTTCACTCGCGACAACGGCCACTCGAACAATCACACTGGTGCAGCCGCAGCGTGGGCTGAATACGGCGCAACTGGTGCTGGCGTCAAAGTCGCCATCATCGACACTGGCATTGACTACGGTCACGCCGACTTCGGTGGTTCTGGCCTCGCTTCGGACTACACCGCAAACGACCCAACCACCACGACGGATGGCTATACCTTCCCAACCGCAAAAGTGGTTGCTGGTTACGACTTCGTCGGTGATGCCTACGACGCAGGCGGCTCAGGTGCTGCCCTCGTTCCAGTCCCAGACACTGATCCCCTCGACTGTGGCGGCCACGGCTCTCACGTTGCTGGTACCACGGCCGGCTTTGGTGTCAATGCCGATGGCACGACCTACACCGGCGCCTACACCCAGGCTGCTGTCAACGGTGCAAACCTTCGTATCCACCCAGGTAGTGCACCTAACGCACTTCTGATGGCCTACAAGGTGTTCGGTTGCGAAGGCTCAGTTGACTCTTCAGTCATCGTCGCCGCAATCGACCGCGCTGTCATGGATGGTGCTCAGGTCATCAACATGTCTCTTGGTTCTAGCTACGGCAGCCCCAACGGCATCGAGCAGACAGCAGTTGCTAACGCAGTTGCTGCTGGCGTCACGGTAGTTGCCTCTGCTGGTAACAGCGGTTTCCAGCCATACCTAACTGGTGCTCCTGCATCGGCTTCAGCAGCGCTTTCTGTTGCTGCCGCTGACGCAACTCCAACCTTCCCAGGTGCAGTGCTGACGTCCGGTGCAACCACGCTGCAATTGCTCAATGCCAATGGCGCGACCATCCCAACCGGTGAGCTCGCCATCAAGGTCGTCGGTGACGGAAATGGCGGAGTATCACTCGGCTGTGTTGCCGAGGATTACGTCGATGTTGCAGGCAAGATTGCCGTCGTCAAGCGCGGTAGCTGTGCTCGTGTTGATCGCGCGATTCTTGGTCAGGCGGCTGGTGCAGCTGCGGTCATCATGATCAACACATCTGACGCTTTGCCACCATTCGAAGATGTCATCCCAGGTGTCACGATTCCATTCTTGGGTCTGCCTTCAAGCGGTGCAGCATCACTCGTAGCTCTGGATGGCCTCAACGTCACTCTTGCCGGAAATACCCTTGCAAATCCAACCTACGGTGACCCAGCGGACTTCACGTCTTCAGGTCCACGTAACCAGGATGGCGGCGTCAAGCCAGACCTCAGCGCTCCTGGCGTTTCGGTCTACTCAGTCGCAGTGGGAACTGGCAATGACTACGCGGTCTACTCAGGTACGTCGATGGCAGCTCCTCACGTCGCTGGTGTAGCAGCTCTCGTCAAGGGCGCACATCCAGGCTGGAGCGCACAGAACATCAAGAACGCATTGGTCTCCACCGCATCTACGGATATGGCAATGATCAATTCGCTCTACCCAAGCCGCATCATTGGTAACGGCATGGTCAACCCACGCGCTGCGATCAACGCTGAAGTTGCCTTCCAGGCAACCAAGGCCGGCGACGCAGGTTTGAGCTTCGGCGTTCAAGAAGGACAGGCCTTCAGCGAAGAAGCAAAGGTGCGTTTGGTTAACCTCACCGATCACGATGTTCATGTTGATCTCAGCGCTGCGATTTCTGATGGTGCAACCATCAAGGTCAAGCCAAGTCACGTGACCTTGGAACCAGGCGTCAACAAGATCGAAGTGAAAGTTCGGATGTCAGAAGCTGCAGTGGCCAACATGCCGTTTGCAAGCGACACTGATGTTCCTGCCGTCACTGGTCGTGTGACTGCTTCGGTTGAAGGTGCACCAGATGCCACCATGTTGGTGCAGTTGATTCAGTACAACCGCTCTGACGTCGAAGCATCTGCTCGCGATCACAACATCTCGAACATCAAGGTGCGCAATGAGGGCAACGGTTTCGGTACCGCTGACTTCTACGAGCTCTTGGTTCGTGATGGCAAAGATGCCGGTGCGTACTACGACATGCGCGCTCTCGGTGCTCAGTACTTCGATTTCGGCAGCGACATTCTGGTTGTCATGGCAATGAATGCTCATAACAACTTCAACAGCGGCTCAGAAATGGAATACGACATCTACATCGACTCTGATGGCGATGGCAATCCAGATTACGCAGTCTTCGCTCTCGACTATGGTCTTGTGACCACTGGTTACAGCGACGGCACCTTGGGCTCCTTCGTGTACAACTTCGCTACGGGTGACCTCTGGGCATACCAAGCAAGTGCTCCACTCGATGGCAGCACGATCTTCTTGCCATTCTTCGCAAGCGACCTTGGTTTGACCAGTGCCAGCACTGTCGGCAATGTTGTCGGAATCGATACCTACTCCATCTACAACGATGGCGGCGTGGATTCCAACCTCACCAACGCAACGTTCAATCCATGGAACCCACAGCGTTCCACCGGTGATTGGGCAGAGCTTGCACCTGGCGATCGCGCAGTTGTTCCAGTCGGTTCACGTGAACCAGCTGCCAACGAAACTCGATCACTTGGCTGGATGGTCGTCGCTCAGAACAACCGCTCTGGTGGTTCGCAGGCAGATCTCGTTCGTGAACACCACGACGACGATCACTAACAACTAAACAACGAACAGGCGGTCCCACACGGGGCCGCCTGTTTTGTTTGTGCCAGTTTGTTCGTGTTGTGCCTACGCAGCTTGCTTTCGGCTAGGCACGAGATCAAGCACCAACAGGCAGCCAACAATGATGATGACGCTTCCTGCCAACTGCCCAAGCGATAGTCGTTCGTGAAGCCAGATGGCGCCGATGAGAACCGCCACCAATGTCACGACGAACTCGACACTGATTGCCTTCGTGGGCCCAAGCTCCGAAACCATTCTGAAGTACAACACATAACAAATCGCACTCATGCTGATTGCAAGACCGAAGAGGTA
>JAFMIT010000059.1 GCA_017853815.1 Actinomycetota bacterium | reverse complement strand
GGCGCACAGGTTATTTCTGCAGAAATCGGTTTGAAGCTCGACCAGGTTGGTCTTGAAGTTCTCGGTAGCGCTCGTCGCGTCATCGTCACCAAGGACAACACCACCATCGTTGATGGTGCTGGCGATTCAGCTGAAGTTGCAGGTCGCGTCGCACAGATTCGCGCTGAGATTGAACGCACTGACAGCGACTGGGATCGCGAGAAGTTGCAGGAACGCGTAGCCAAACTTGCTGGTGGCGTTTGTGTCATCAAAGTTGGCGCACACACCGAAGTTGAACTCAAAGAAAAGAAGCACCGCATTGAAGACGCAGTGAGCGCAACGCGTGCAGCAATCGACGAAGGCATCGTGCCTGGTGGCGGTTCCGCAATCGTGACTGCCTCAAAGGTGCTCGACGATTTCCTCGGTCTTGAAGGCGATCTCAAAGTTGGCGTAGGCATTGTCCGCGCTGGCGTTGTTGAACCACTTCGTTGGATCGCTGAAAACGGCGGCGAGAACGGTTACGTTGTGGTGGCAAAGGTTCGCGAAACTGGCCTTGGTTACAACGCAGCGACCGGCGAATACACCGACCTCATCGCAGATGGTGTTCTCGATCCAGTCAAGGTAACTCGTTCTGCACTCGAAAACGCAGCGTCAATTGCAGCGATGCTGTTGACGACTGAAGTTCTCGTCGTGGAGAAGCCAGAGAATCAGACTGAAGAAGCAGGACATGGCCATAGCCATGGACCTGGTGGCCACAGCCACTAACCACTGAACAAAGAAGAAAGCGCCGGTCAATGACCGGCGCTTTCTGTTTGTGGGGGATTCGAAAGGAAAGCCTTATGCAATCGCGATGTTGCGGCGAGCCTTCTGGCGCGCGTAGATGAGTTCGCGATCGTCTTCAGACATGCCACCCCAGATGCCGTATGGCTCGCGCACTGAGAGCGCGTGAGCAGCACACGCAGCAATCACTGGGCAGGTGGCGCAGATGGCCTTTGCCTTAGCTTCGCGCTGGGCGCGTGAGGGGCCACGTTCGCCTTCTGGGTGGAAGAAAGCTTCTGGGTCCTCACCGCGGCAAGCGCCTTCGAACTGCCAGTCGTACTGGTCAGCAGTTGGTGCTGGGAGCCGAGAGATGTCAGCCATTTGGTCCTCCAAGGGTGGATGTACTAGTCGGACTGTAATACCGTTTCATAGGTTGGTCAAGAGGCTCTGAAATCGTGTCTAAATCGGTGAACGGTCATTCATTGACTATGAACGGCACAAAAGTGAGTCAAACAGCCCCTGAGTGGCAGGTTCTCTAGAACGGCGTCACAATTCGCTCACTATGAGCCTCCAGTCGCCTGACATGTCCCGCAAGGACCTCGGAATCACCTTCACGGTGGCCGCGGTTGCTCGCCGGCTCGGCGTGGCTGCAGCGACTCTCCGCACATGGGATCGCCGATACGGTCTCGGACCATCAGCACACGAAGCTGGCGCTCATCGCCGCTACACCGCAGATGATTTGGCTCGACTCGAAACCATGCGTCGCATGGTCAATGCCGGTGTGCCAGCTGCACAAGCTGCGAAGATTGCAGGACATGCGCAATCATCTGAACTGCCAACGATTGATATTGAAGCAGCACTCGAAATCGAACGTCCCGTCGGTGGCGGCGATGTTGTTCCACTTGGTTCCGCAAACTCATACGCGCGTGGTCTTGCTCGCGCCGCGATGAGTTTGGATTCTTTGGCTTGTCAGACTGCGATCGTTCAACAGCTTCGCACCAAAGGTGCAATGTGGACGTGGACGCACATGATCACACCAGTGTTGGTTGGTCTTGGTTTGCGTTGGGAAAGCACTAATCGCGGTATCGAAGTTGAGCATGTGCTTTCAGAATCCATTATTTCTGCAATGAATTTGCACATTGCATCGATGGAAGACCCCATCAACAGCCGTCCGGTTTTGTTGGCTTGTGCGCCAGAAGATTTGCATTCACTTCCGCTGTATGCCATCGCTGCGGCACTTGCAGACCAGCGAATCTCCTGCCGCATTCTGGGTGCACGAGTTCCACACGATTCACTGATTTCAGCGATGACCCGAGTGGGTCCTTCGTCGGTCTTGATCTGGGCACAGATTTCAGGTTCGTCAGATCCAGCCCGTCTTGCAGGTCTTCCACATCAGCGTCCAGCTGCTCGCATTGTTGCGGGTGGCCCTGGATGGACTGGCCAGATGCCAAGTGGTGTTATCAAGGTCGATTCAGTCGCCGCAGCGGTTTCTGAACTCGTCGCAGCCTCACGCATCTAGTTCTTTTCACGCGGATTTCGGCCCGCTGTGAGCCGACTAAACTCTTGCCCCTAGTGACGAGCGGTCAAGGACTTACGTGATGGATCAATTTCCTCTGGGACACACCGACGATTTCAATGCCAAATTTGGCTTTACGGGTCTCACTTACGATGACGTTCTCTTGCTTCCGGCTGCCTCGGATGTTGTTCCAAGCGAAGTCGACACGTCTACCCGACTGACCCGCAACATCACTCTCCGCGTACCACTGCTCTCCTCCGCTATGGACACCGTCACCGAAGCTCGCATGGCGATCGCAATGGCCCGGCAGGGTGGTGCGGGCGTCCTGCACCGCAACTTGTCAATCGATGAACAAGCCGGTCAGGTCGATCTCGTCAAGCGCTCTGAAGCTGGCATGGTCACCAAGCCCGTGACATGCTCACCGGAACACACTCTCGGCGAAGTCGATGCCCTGTGTGGCCACTACCGAATCAGCGGCGTACCCGTCGTGGATGACAACGGCGTGCTCGTGGGCATTGTCACTAACCGCGACATGCGCTTCGAAGATGATCGCAATCGTCTGGTTCGCGACGTGATGACCAAGATGCCACTCGTCACCGCACCTGTCGGTATCAACTCTGACGATGCCCTTGCATTGCTCCGTACGAACAAAATCGAAAAGCTCCCACTGATTGATGCTGACGGCAAACTCGCAGGTCTCATCACCGTCAAAGACTTCGTCAAAAAAGATCAATATCCATTGGCAACAAAGGACTCTTCTGGTCGCCTTGTTGTAGGCGCAGCGGTAGGTGTTGGCGAAGATGCGTACGTTCGCGCACGTGCACTGATCGATGCTGGCGTTGATTTTGTGGTGGTTGATACGGCACATGGCCACAGCAGCGCAGTGCTGAACATGGTGAGCCGTTTGAAGCGTGATACCGCGGTCGATGTGATTGGTGGAAACATCGCAACTAAGGATGCTGCACAGGCGCTCATCGATGCTGGCGCCGATGCACTCAAAGTCGGTGTGGGCCCCGGGTCTATTTGTACGACTCGCGTTGTTGCGGGTGTTGGCGTCCCACAGGTCACGGCGATTTATGCCGCAGCTCTCGCAGCCCGTCCAGCAGGTGTTCCTGTTATTGGTGATGGTGGCCTTCAGTACAGCGGTGATATTGCAAAGGCGCTCGTCGCTGGTGCTGACACGGTGATGCTGGGTTCACTGCTCGCAGGCTGCGCCGAAGCACCAGGTGAAGTGGTGTTCATCAACGGCAAGCAATACAAGGCGTATCGTGGCATGGGCTCGCTCGGTGCTATGGAATCTCGCGGTACTAAGCGATCGTTCTCGAAGGACCGCTACTTCCAAGACGACGTGTTGTCTGACGACAAGCTCGTTCCCGAAGGCGTTGAAGGTCAAGTTCCTTACAGCGGTCCACTTGCGGCAGTCGCACATCAGCTGGTTGGTGGATTGCGCGCATCAATGGGATATGCAGGAGCATCGACCGTGGCTGATCTGCAGCGATCGGGTCGCTTTGTGCGCATCACCGCGGCCGGCCTCAAAGAGAGCCATCCACACGACATTCAATTGACCAACGAAGCGCCGAATTATCACGGCCGCTAATCACTGACCTAACTGACAAACATTGAGCATCGGAAAACCATGACTGAAATCGAAATTGGCCGCGGCAAGTCAGCACGCCAGGCGTACTCCTTTGATGACATCTCGGTAGCGCCAAGCCGCCGTACGCGCGACGCTGAAGATGTGTCGATGTCGTGGAAGATCGACGCTTACACGTTTAGTCATCCGATTGTTAGCGCACCGATGGACTCCGTTGCCTCGCCTGAAAGCGTGATTGCACTCGCTGGTCTCGGCGGTTTGTCTGTTCTCGATCTCGAAGGTCTCTGGACTCGTTACGAAGATCCGACTCAGGCTTACGAACACATTTTCGCTTCGACCAAAGCGGATGCCAACAAGGTGCTCCAACGTCTGTACGCGGAGCCCATCAAGCCTGAGCTTGTCGCTGCTCGAGTACGCCAGTTGCGCGATGCGGGCATCACCGTCGCTGGTGCGCTGAGCCCACAACTCACGTTGAAATTCCACAAGACGCTTGTCGATGCGGGCGTTGACATCTTTGTGATTCGGGGAACCACGCTCTCTGCAGAACACGTGTCGTCTCGTGGTGAGGTGCTCAACCTGAAAGAACTTATCTACGAACTTGATGTGCCCGTTATCGCAGGTGGCGTGGCGACCTACAAGGCGGCCCTACATCTGATGCGCGCTGGTGCGGCTGGCGTCCTAGTTGGATTTGGTGGCGGCGCCACGCACACCTCTGCCGATGTGCTCGGACTTAAAGTGCCAATGGCAACCGCGGTCGCGGATGTCGCTGCCGCACGACGTGAGTACCTCGACGAATCTGGCGGCCGTTACGTGCATGTCATCGCAGACGGTGCCATGGGTCGCTCCGGTGACATCGTCAAAGCGTTGGCGTGCGGTGCCGATGCCGTCATGGTCGGTTCACCTCTCGCGCGAGCAGCTGATGCGCCAGGTCGCGGCCGCCACTGGGGTCGCGAAGCCGCACACCGCGATTTGCCTCGTGGCCACATTGCAGACTTTGGTGTCGTGGGGACTCTCGCCGAAATCATGACGGGTCCTTCGCGCACCGCAGATGGCACGATGAATCTCGTAGGCGCGGTGCAGACCAGCATCGCCAAGTGCGGTTACAACAACCTCAAGGACTTCCAGAAAGTCGAGATCATCCTCAACTAACTCGTGGTACGAGTTCAGAACACTCGTGGTACGAGCGCAAGCCAGGCTCCCGCAATACAGTGCCGCCTGTGACTTCAACGTTGAAGCGTCCAGCGCAGGCAGACCACTTTGTTGAATGGTTGGTGCCATTTGCCACCACCAATCCTCAGCGCACGCATGCGCATCGTTCCCCGCTCGATGGCGAACTCATCACCCAGCTTCCTTTGAGCGACGCCCACAGCGTCGAACAGGCATTTGCAAAAGCCCGGGCCGCTCAGCCAGGGTGGGCGGCCCGATCGGTCAGCGAACGAACCCACATCATCGCTCGCTTTCATGATCTCGTGCTCGACCGCCAAGCAGAAATCCTGGACTTGATTCAATGGGAAAACGGCAAGTCGCGCGGCAATGCCATGGATGAAGTTCTCGACGTTTGCTTGACGTCTCGGTACTACGCCGCAACCTCAGCCAAACTCTTGCGCCCAAAGCGTCGACGCGGCGCTTTCCCAGTCGTGACGAAGACTCTCGAAGTCCGCCATCCTCACGGAGTTGTCGGCTTCATCTCGCCGTGGAATTACCCGTTCACGCTCGCTATCAGCGATTTTCTTCCCGCGCTCATCGCAGGCAACACCGTCGTTCTGCGTCCTGATCTTCAGACAACGCTGACCGCGCTCTGGGGCGCCGCGTTGCTGCACAAGGCGGGATTGCCTGAAGGTGTACTCAACGTGGTGGTCGGTGAAGGCGCTGACCTCGGTCCGCTCATCGTCGAACAAGCTGATTACGTGATGTTCACAGGTTCCACTCGTGTCGGCAGAATCGTTGCTACCCAGGCCGCGACTCGTCTCATCGGCTCATCAATGGAATTGGGTGGCAAGAACTCTCTCATCATCGCACCCGATGCCGATCTGGCTACCGCAGTCGAAGTTGCGGCACGTGGAGCGTTCGCAAACTCCGGTCAGCTATGCATCGGCACTGAGCGCATCGTTGTTCACAGTTCAATGTATGACCGCTTCGTCGACGCGTTTGCTACTGCAGTTGCTGCACTCAAAGTGAGCTCATCGATTGGTTGGGGGAGTGATGTGGGCACGCTCACGCATGCTCGCCAGCTAGAGACCACAGAACGCCATATCGCTGATGCGGTCGCGAAAGGCGCTCGTGTGCTGGTCGGCGGCCACCGACTTCCTGAGGTTGGACCTCAAGCTTTCGCGCCGACGGTGTTGCTTGATGTGACGGAGGCGGCTGAAGTCTGCAGCACCGAAACGTTTGGCCCTGTCTGCAGCGTTTACCGCTACGAGACCGACGATGAACTCGTTGCTTTCGTCAACAACACTGATTACGGCCTCAGTGCTGGCATCGTCAGCCGCAACATCGCGTGGGCTCAGTCGATCGCACGTCGACTCAAAGTCGGCACCGTCAACATCAACGAAGCGTTTGGCAGCGCCTACGCGAGCATTGATGCACCGATGGGTGGCATGGGTCAGAGTGGTGTCGGTCGACGACATGGATCCGATGGCTTGTTGAAGTACACCGAACCACAAACAATCGCGCAGCAGCGCTGGATGAAACTCACTCCGCAATGGGGAATGAACGACGAATCATGGGCAAGTTTCACCTCGCGAGCGATGCGCTTACTCAAGTCACTTGGTTTGAAGTAGGCAATCGACATGACTCACTCCACCGATTTTGATGTCGTTGTTGTTGGCTCCGGTTTCGGTGGATCTGTCGCAGCGCTGCGGCTCACCGAAAAGGGCTATCGAGTCTGCGTTATCGAAGCGGGCCGCCGATTTGAGGACAAGGATTTTGCGAAGACCTCGTGGCGGGTTCGCGACTTTTTGTTCTACCCGCGGCTTGGTCTCAACGGCATCCAGCGCATTCATTTCCTGAAAGACGTTCTGGTGCTCGCTGGAGCTGGCGTGGGCGGCGGCTCACTGGTGTATGCGAACACTCTGTATGTGCCGCCGGAGACATACTTCAACGATCCCCAATGGGCGCACATCACTGATTGGCAGTCAGAGCTCGCGCCGTTTTATGACCAAGCGTCGCGTATGCTGGGAGTTGTCGAGAACCCGTTCTTTTCTCCAAGCGATGCGGCAATGAAGCGCGCTGCAGATGCGATGCAACGCGGTCATACCTTCCGACTCACTCCAGTAGGTGTGCATTTCGGTGAAGGTCCTGGGGTCACCAGTGCCGATCCGTTTTTTGGTGGTGCTGGTCCCGCTCGAACGGGTTGTACACACTGCGGTGAGTGCATGACGGGCTGTCGTCACAATGCGAAAAACACTTTGCTCAAGAACTACTTGTATTTGGCAGAGCGCGCTGGCGCCACGGTGATTGCAGAGCACACTGTTACGAACCTGACGGTTGATCGCGGCAATGGCGAAGACATCTGGACGGTTACTGCCCGTCCTTCGACATGGGGTCGTACAAAGCAAATCACTGCACGGCACGTGATCGTGGCAGCTGGGACTTACAACACACAGCGACTTCTACATCAGCTCAAAGCCACAACCCTTCCTAACATTTCCGATCGACTGGGATACCTCTCGCGTACTAACAGCGAAGCATTGGTCGGCTCCATCATGCCGACGGCGAATCCGGATTTCTCTGCCGGCGTTGCCATCACGTCTTCTTTCCATCCCGATGATGTCACTCACGTCGAACCTGTGCGCTACGGAAAAGGCAGTAACGCGATGGGTCTGTTGCAGACCATGATGACCGATGGCGCAGTGGCGTCAGACCGACGTCGCCAATGGTTGCGCCAACTCATCGCGAGCCCTCGCACGTGGTTGAAGATTTGGAATGTGCACAAGTGGAGCCAGCGCACCGTGATTGCATTGGTGATGCAAAACGTCGATTCCTCCGTCAGAGTTTTTCGCAAGAACGGCCGACTAACTTCGCAGCAGGATTCTGAACATCCCAACGCCACCTACATCGCCGCGGCGAACGAGACTGCCCGCATCGTCGCCGAACAGAATGGTGGTATTGCTGCAGGTCATATCGGCGATCTCGTCGGCGCACCGTTCACTGCCCACTTTGTCGGTGGTTGCGTGATTGGTGACAGTGCCGAAACCGGTGTTCTCGATCCGTACCACCGTGTGTGGAATTACCCAACCTTGCATGTCGTCGATGGGGCCGCAGTCACTGCCAATCTTGGGGTCAATCCTTCGTTGACGATTACCGCTCAGGCGGAGCGCGCTTTCAGCCTGTGGCCAAACGTCGGAGAGGCCGATCCACGGCCCGAACAGGGCTCCAAATACCTCCGAGTGGCTCCTGTTGCGCCGAGGCATCCAGCTGTCCCAGCACACGCCCCTGCGGCTCTCCACTTGCCCGTCTGAGTGTTCTGGACCCCAACTAGAATTGGGTCCTTGGCTGGCACGCGCTGGTCGTCTGTGGAGGTTAAACAGTGTCCGGTGAGGGTCACGAGCTCGTCCTAGTAGTCGATTTCGGCGCGCAATATGCCCAACTCATCGCTCGCCGTGTGCGCGAGGCACAGGTGTACAGCGAAATCGTCCCTCACACGATTACCGCCGCCGAGATTGCCGCCCGCAAACCAAAAGCAGTGATCCTTTCGGGCGGACCGTCTTCGGTCTATGCCGATGGCGCCCCGCAGATCGATGCTGGCTTGTTCGACACCGATATCCCGACCTTCGGCATTTGCTACGGCTTCCAGGCGATGGCCGCGGCTCTGGGTGGCGAAGTTGCGCGCACGGGTCTCTCGGAATTCGGTCGGACCCCGCTGGCTGTCTCCGACGAGTCCTCGGTGCTGTTCCAGGGGCTTAAGTCAGAGCTCAACGTCTGGATGTCACACGGCGACTCAGTGTCGAAAGCCCCACAAGGATTCAACGTTGTCGCGCATACAGACGGCGCACCTGTCGCTGCATTCGAAAACATCGATCGTCGACTCGCGGGTGTGCAGTTCCACCCCGAAGTGCTGCACTCGGAAGACGGCCAGCGCATCCTCGAACACTTCCTCTGGAACATTGCAGGATGTCGTCGCGACTGGACCACCAACAATGTTGTCGATGATCAGGTCGCACGCATCAAGGCACAAATTGGTGATGCCCGCGTTATCTGTGGTCTCTCAGGTGGCGTAGATAGTGCCGTCGCTGCTGCCCTGGTTCACAAAGCGGTTGGCGATCAGTTGACCTGTGTGTTTGTGGATCATGGTCTTCTGCGCAAAGGCGAACGTGAGCAAGTAGAACGCGATTATGTTGCTGCCACTGGCATTCGACTTGTTGTCGTCGATGCGCGCGAAAGATTTTTGAGCGAACTTGCTGGCGTGAGCGATCCAGAGACCAAGCGCAAGACCATTGGTCGCTTGTTCATTCGCGTCTTCGAAGATGCAGAACGCGCGCTGGTCGAAGAAGCGAAAGATGGCCAGCCGATTAAGTTCCTGGTTCAAGGCACGCTCTATCCAGATGTCGTGGAGTCCGGCGGTGGCAGCGGCGCCGCCGTCATCAAGTCCCACCACAACGTCGGTGGACTACCTGAAGATTTGCAGTTTGAACTTGTCGAACCACTGCGAGAGCTTTTTAAAGACGAAGTGCGTGCAGTCGGTGCTCAGCTCGGGCTGCCCGCCGAGATGGTGTGGCGCCATCCGTTCCCAGGTCCTGGCCTCGGTATTCGGATCGTCGGTGAAGTCACTGCCGAACGCCTCGAAATCCTGCAAGCCGCGG
>JAFMIT010000058.1 GCA_017853815.1 Actinomycetota bacterium | reverse complement strand
CCATCAACGCTGGGATGACGACCAGCAGAAAGCTGCAGCAATGAATCCCGCAAGATACTCGCCCAATGCTGATGAACGGGCGCTGCGCGAAGCAAAGTGGGTTGGTCTCTGCATCTGACGTAGGCCAGAAAGTTCACCGTGCCGTCGGCAATGCGCATACTCGCGGTGCATTTCCAAGTCGAACCAATCTCAATTCCGACCAACTGCCCAGGGAAGCTCACAAACATCGGAAGACTGATGGACCGCTCGCCAATGGCAACTGATTCCGCGCGCAGGCGCGTCTCTTCTCCAAAACTCAACGATTGAAATCCTTGAGTCGCGACAGTTGAAGGATCGGACGTCGTCGAAAAGACCACCTCCCCGACAGGTAAGGTCTCAAGCAATTCAATCGCCGCCGGGTCGTGAAGAACATTCCATCGCGCCAACACGGCGAGTGACGCAACTGCTATCAGTGACAATGCGAGAGTTAGCAGTTGAAAGCGTCGCGCAAACACCAGTACGAGCGAAATCACGCCCAGCGACATGGCGCTGAGCGGACGATTCCCGCTTGCGATTCCAAAAGCCGCAACGGTTGCGCTCCACAAGCAGATGAGCGGAAGGGACAGGCGGACGTCCGCTGTGGTTTTAGTCAAAGACAATCAAATCTTTGAGATTGTCGAGCATCGACGGTCCAACACCGGGAACTGAGTCGAGCGCTGCGAGATTTCGGAAACTGCCATGTTCTTCTCGATACTGAAGTAGCCGGGCCGCAAGGACAGGCCCAACACCTGGCAAGTCTTCAAGCTCGGATTCGGTCGCACGGTTGAGATGGACTTTGCCGTCCTGCGCAGCGGGAATGTTTTGTTTACCGACCAAGAGTTGTTCACCATCGACCAATATGCGCGCGAGGTTGATCCCGGCTGTTGCGCCTTTGATAAGACCGCCGGCCGCACGCACGGCATCGAGCACTCGGGAGCCCGCTGGGAGTTCTACGACACCCGCATGCTTGACGGCACCTTGAACGTCGACGAGCACCGTGGCTTGGTGAAGTGAAGGCATGGCGGCAGGAGTTGTGCCAACCGATTCTGTTTCAATGTCGGGTGATTGAGTAGGCATGAGCCACCAGTAAGCACCCAACGCGGTGGCGATGAAAGCTACGGCAATGCTCAAAGCCCGCCGCTGCGCAGCCGATAATTCAAAGTCCATGCCAGTGAGGCTAGATTTCCTGCGAACTTAAACAGCAATCAGATTCCCTGCTTGTGGATGAACCTGTCCCTGTGGATTGCTGGCTTAAGACACTTTGAATGTCGCTGTCGAAGGATCTGAAACGCCGTTGGCGCTCGTCGCTACGACACTCACGGAGTACGTGACTCCACTTGTAAGACCCTTGAGAGATAGCGTCGATTGAGTCAGCGTGCGGGCGATGGTCTTACCTCCACCCACGACAACTACTTTGTACGTGGAGATCTTGCTGCCACCGTTGAATTGTGGCGCGAGCCATCCAATCGTGAGCCCGCGTGGGGTCAAAGAAGCAACCGTCAATCGCGTTACGGGCATTGGAGCCGTGCCATTCACTAACAACGTCACAGTCGACGTCACCACAGCACCGACGGCGGAGAGCTTGTATTGGCCCGACTTCGTGGCACAGGCATACAACTTCACCTTGCCGAGTGCGTTGGTGGTGCCTTTCAAAACTGCTTTACATCCCGTCTGCGATGCGCCTTTCGGTGCTAGCAGTTTGATAGCAATGCCAGAAAGGACACCTGTCGCTCGCTGGGCGGTGACTTGGATTTCGACGCGATCTCCACGTTGAACTGTCTTGGTCGAAAACAAGGATTTAACCCATGCGGCATCCGACAGCGTCACTGTGGTCATTTCACCCACAACATCTGCGCTAACAACTTGCTTGGTGAGTCCATCGAAGTAAGTGGCGGTAGCCACCGGCGTGCCCGAAGCAAATCCAGAGACACTCACCCGACCGAAGGAATCCGTCACGCCGGCGGTCGTGCTGAGATCCGTGGTGAAAGTGAAATCGCCGACCTTGAGTGTTGAACTCAAGTTGCTGACACTCACGCGAGCACCAACCACCGCTCTGCCATTGGGGAGAGTCACAAGAATGGTGCGCACGCCACTGAGAGGGGTGGCTGGAAGTTGAACTTTGGCACCAACAAAACCAAACCAGATTGTCGACTCCCCAGAAACTTTTGATCCATCTTCAAGGGTCGCGTTGGTGATGCTCACTCTGTAAAGACCAGGCGTTTGGTCCGTGATGACGAAACTGCCCTCGGCGCTCAACGGCACTGGTGTGGATGCTGCTTGAGAGTTGTCGGCTTTTCGCCACGTGAGCTGACCGCCGACAACTGGCTTACCATCAAAGTCTTTAACGAAAACTGAGTCAGTGCGATTGCCAATAGTCGATGCAATCAGCGACTCTGATGCAGGCGCAGCACCTGCAGCGTTTGCTGCGATCACTCGGATGTAATAGCTCGACGCAGCCGGCAGGTTCGTGAGCAATGCCGAGCTGTTCTGGACAGCGAAGCTGTTCCACGCGACCCCATTCTCGGAGTACTCGACCGTATATGCCGTGATGGGTGAGCCATCATCAGCTGGCGCATTCCAGGTCAGACTAAGGCTGCTTGAGGAGCGGGCAACCACCGTGATGGCACCAACCGATGCGGGAGCATGCGAGGTGCGATTTTCAAAAATCGTGGATGCGGCACCGACACCAGCAGCATTGATTCCGCTTACTCTGAATTGATAAGTCGTGTTGGGATTCAATCCAGATATCGTGCCTGAAGTGACTTCTCCCGGCACAACTTGAGAGGTCCAACTCATGCCGTCGGTCGAAGCTTCTACCTTGTAGCCCGTGATGGCGATGCCATCAGAGTCTGGACGCGACCAACTCAAGCTAACTGCACGTGCTGAGCGGCCAACATACGTCACGCCTGTGACCTGGGAGGGCGCATGTGATGTGCGATCGAGGAAGATGTCGGATGTCACGCCCGCACCGACGCTACTGCTCGCAGTGATGCGGATTTGGTAATCACTCGCTGGCTGCAGACCAGTGAGTTTCACCTGAGTCAGATTCACGGACTGCCCCGTCAGCACCTGTGCCGGCCAATTTTGGCCATCTCGCGACCATTCAATTTTGATCTGCGTCAATGGAAGTCCATCAGATGAAGGAGTTTGCCAAGAAATCTCGATTGTCGATTCGGATCGAGAAATGTGGTTGATACCGATCACTTTGGCTGGCGCTCGCAAGGTGTGGTCAATCCACTCCACAGAGGGACTTCCGAGGCCAGCAGCCGATCGCGCACTGACTCGAATTCGATAATCCGTGTTCCCCGAAAGCCCGCTCAAGGTGACAGCCGGGGTTGTTACCGTCGTTTGAGACCACGGCCCGCTCGCTGTTGCCCATTCCACGACGTACTCGGTCACCGCAAGTCCGTCAGCAGCCGGAGCGGTCCAGATCAGAGAAATGGTGGAAGCAGTACGACCAGCATTCATCAGTCCGGTGACGGCGTTCGGCGGATTCAAAGTTCGATCGACAAACTCGTCTGAAAATGTTCCAACACCCGCGGCAGATATTCCCGCTATTTGAATTCGATAGGTGGTCGCACCCACGAGTCCATTGATTGTCGTGGTTGTCGCAGGAGTCACCAACGTCATCGAGCTTGGACTGGCTGACAAACCTGCAAACCATTGAACTTGGTAACCGATGATCGGCAAGCCATCCGCAGTCGGAGTGCTCCACGACACCGTGATGGAATTTCCGTTGCGATCGACGTGGCTGACACCCGTGACCTTGTCGGGCGTATTCGATGTTCGGTCACTGATTTCTGCCGACGCTGGACCGAAGCCTGCTGCGCTCGCCGCAGCGACACGGATGCGATAGGTCGTCGCGGGTGTCAAACCGTTGATGGTGTAACTGGTACTTCCGACAACCCCAGCAGATTGCCAAGAACCGCTTCCCGTCATCCATTCCACTTGATACGCCAAAATAGGGAGGCCATCTGAAGCAGGGACGGTCCACGAGATCGAGATCGCACCTGGGGTGCGCGACACAAACTGCAGCCCGCTCACTTGATTGGGGACGTTCGAGGTTCGGTCGAGAAGCGGGACTGAGTAAGCGCCAGCACCAGCGGCAGTCACACCTGCGATTCTGATGTAGTACGAACTCGCAGGAGTCAGTCCGTTCGCGACAAAACTCGTCGCCGCTCCCGTGGTTGCTTCTTGCTTCCACACCACTCCATCGCGGCTTGTCTCCACCAGGTAATGCGTGAGTGGGATGAAGTCCGTCTCCGCAAGCGTCAACCCTGTCCACGAGACCTCAATCGACGATTGGGTACGTGAAACAAACGTGAGACCCTGAACTGCCGCGGCTGCAGCTGCGGCGCGAGCGGTTAGTGGAGCAAAAGTTCCGGCGACAACCGGCAGCACGCTATTCAACGTATTGCCATTGCCCAGCTGACCCGCGCCGTTAGCGCCCCAGCAGTAAACACTGCCCGCAGAGGTTGTTGCGCAGGTATGACCCGACGAAGGATCAGAACTTGCTGCAATGTCGATGAGCGCAGGCGCACCAGTGACAGGCGAAATTCCGCTTGGATTTGAGCCGCTACCCAGCTGACCCGCTGTGTTCGAACCCCAACACCACGCGGCACCACCCGTGGTCACCGCGCAGGCATGGCCGGTACCAACACTCAATTCCATCGTCATGGTTGGACCAGGAATAGCGATCGCAGGGGACGTGATACTCGTCCAGCACACGACACTGCGCGCCTGCGTAATGGCGCACATATCTCCAAAGCCGTTGATCACGCTCGGACTGTCGACTGCCCCACCAACAGAAACCTGGAGAGCATTGGGGACAACATTGATAGTGGTTGGCGTGAGCGATTCAGAGCCCCAACAAGAGACCGACGCATCGGCCATCAACGCACAGGCATGTGAAACACCGACAGAAACATCTACCGCAGCAATCAGCACCTGCTTGGCGACCAAGCTGCTATTGGTACTTCCATCACCAATCAGGGCATTCGTGCCGTCTCCCCAGCAGTACAGCGCTCCGGATACCGTCACTGCACACGCTGTGGTCTCGCCGACATCAACTCGACTAACGGCCTCAGCGATACCGACGACGGACACAGGTGTCGCACTCGCGATGGTCGAGCCATCTCCAAGCTGACCAAAGGTGTTGTCACCAAAGCACGAAACAGCACCTGCTGCAATCGCGCACGCGTAGGTGCTCGCGGCGCTCAGATGAGTGACGTTAGTGAGTCCGTTGATTCGCCGCGGCGTATTTGCCCCCACGAGATCGCCAGCACCAAACTGTCCAAAATCATTGGCACCCCAACACCACACCGAGCCATCACCACGAACGACGCAACTGTGATTGGAGCCAGCGGTCAGACTCAAAGCTTGACCATAGATCGCTGCAGCGCCCTCCCCCAATGCGTTAACGGCAGCAACCTTGAACTGGTAGTCAGTCGCGGCCGCAAGTCCCGTCACTTGAGCAGACGTGGTTGTCACGTTGGTCGCAAGGCTCCACAACGGATCCGTCACTGTCTTGAAATAGATGTTGTACGACTCAACAGGAGCGAGACCCTCGTAGTTTGGTGCGGTCCACGTCAAAGTCACACTCGACGCCGCACGAGATGCCACCGAAAGGTTCTTCACCGGCGTCGAAAATTCATCAACTGCCTGTGCAGGTTGACCAATGCTCGACATGGCCATCGCCACCAGTGCTGCCACTATTGCACGTCGCATGAATCCGCCCTTGTTAGTGCTCCATTACTAAAGGTACAGGCTTCGCTACGCGAGCGGGGAGACAATCACAGCCAGAGCACCTGGGCCTGCATGAACTGCCAAAACTGCTCCCATTTCAGAAATCACGACAGGTATGCCAGGCAGCGCCCGACCGAGGGCAACAGAGAGTGCTTCGGCAGCGGGCCTAGCCCCAGCGTGCTGCACACCAATTTCAACTCGATTGCCAAGCGCTGATGCGGCTTCTACCCCCAGCTCTATTAAGCGCTGCTGTGCCCGAGCCGAGGTACGCACTTTGTCGCAAGGAACAACCCGGCCACCTGCAATTTCAAGAATCGGCTTGATGGAGAGAGCAGTTCCGACAGCAGCTTGTGCGGTACCGATGCGTCCGCCGCGGCGCAAATATTCAAGAGTGTCGACGTAGAGCCACACGCGTGAGGCCCGGCCGACTTTGAGCGCCGTCTCAGCTACCTCATCCATTTCGTGTCCGCTCAATGCCGCATCTGCTGCGGCGAGCGTTGCAAATCCAAGACCCAAGCCGACAGTCCGACTATCGACCACCCGCACGGGAATGCGAGCTTCGCGAGCAGCGAGCACTGCTGACGAGTAGGTGCCCGACAACTCTGACGACAAATGGATCGACACAATCTCGGTAGCGCCCTGGAACGCTAACTGCCGATACACATTCGCAAAAGACTCCGGAGACGGCTTGGAGGTTGAGACTTCGCGGCCATCAGTCAGGGCAGTCGTGACAGCAAGCCCACTGATGTCGATGCCTTCGTTGTAGACCCGCTCCCCGATTACCACGTGCACAGGCACCACGGCAATGTTGGCTTGCTCAACGCGATACGCCGGCAAGCACGCCGTCGAGTCGGTTACCACAGCAACTGTCATGCGCACACACTAAGCGTCATGGACGCAGAGACTACGAAGCCGGAACGATGTTGACGAGTTTTGGTGCCCGAACAATCACAGTGCGAATGTCGCGGCCCTCGAGGGCCTTGACCACGCCGGGCGCTGCAAGCGCCATGGCCTGCAAGTCCGCTTCGCTGATGTCAGGACTCACTTCAAGTCGCTCGCGCACTTTTCCGGCAATCTGCACAATGCATGTCACCGAATCATCGACGAGAAGTCGTTCGTCGACGGTCGGCCAGCCTGCGAGAGCTACCGACGGGGCATGACCCAGTCGTGACCACATATCTTCAGATGTGTACGGAGCGACAAGCGACATCATGATTGCTACTGCTTCCACTGCCTCACGCACGGCTGGATCGGCAGTAGAGAGACCACCATCAATCGCTTTGCGAGTGGCATTGACGAGTTCCATCGTCTTGGCCACCGCGACGTTGAAGCGATAGGTCTGCACAGCGAGATCAGCATCGTGCAAGGACTTGTGCGTCGCCTTACGCAAAGCCACGTCGCCATCAGCAAAGTTCACACCTGGTTCGGACGTCACTTCACCGGACAGACGCCATGCACGAGCAAGGAACTTTTTAGCACCTGCTGGCGAAACGTCTGCCCAGTCGATGTCATCTTCTGGAGGACCCGCGAACACCATCGTGAGGCGCACAGCGTCGACGCCGTGCACGGCGAGTTCGTCCGAAAGCCGAACCAAATTGCCACGGCTCTTCGACATGGCTGAACCATTCATGACCACCATGCCCTGATTGAGCAGACGCTTGAACGGCTCGGTGAAGTTCACCAAATCGAGGTCGTACATGACCTTGGTGAAGAAGCGGGCGTACAGCAAGTGCAAAATCGCATGAGTCACGCCACCTACGTATTGATCAATCGGCAGCCACTGCTTTGCCAGCTCGGGGTCGAACGCCCGCACTGAATCATTGGGGTTGAGGTAGCGCAAGAAGTACCACGACGAGTCCACGAAGGTGTCCATCGTGTCTGAGTCACGCTTGGCAGGTTTACCGCACGTGGGACATGGGACGTTGACCCACTCCTCAGCTGCGCCGAGCGGTGAAGCGCCCTTCGGGCTGAGGTCCAGTCCAGAAGCATCTGGCAATTCGACTGGAAGTTGATCCTCGGGGACTGCGACTTCGCCGCAGTCATCGCAGTGAATGATCGGGATGGGCGTTCCCCAGTAACGCTGACGCGAAATCAGCCAGTCACGCAGGCGGTAGTTCTTGGCGGGCTTGCCCAAACCTTTGGCTTCCAACTGCGCAATGATTTTGGCGATGGCGTCGGCCTTGTTGAGGCCATCGAGATCTCCTGAGTTCACGTGTGGACCGTCATCCGCGGTCGCCACACCTGTGAGCGCTGGATCTTCGTCCGCAGCAACCACTACTCGCACGGGCAGGTTGAAAGCCCGCGCAAAGTCAAGGTCACGCTGATCGTGTGCGGGCACAGCCATGATGGCGCCGGTGCCGTAGTCAGACAACACATAATCAGATGCGTAGATGGGCAGCTTCTCGCCATTGACAGGGTTGATGGCGTGACGCTGTAGGAACACACCTGTCTTAGGGCGATCAGTCGCAAGACGTTCGATATCGGTCGACTTCTTGACCTCGTCGAGATACGCCTGGAACTCACCTTCGGCAGAGGTGCCGGCGGCAAGCTTGGCTGCCAACTCCGAGTCAGCCGCGACGACGAAGAATGTCGCGCCGTAGAGAGTGTCTGGACGAGTCGTGTACACCGTGACTGGATCGGAGCCTTCAATGTCAAAGGTGACTTCTGCGCCCTTCGAACGGCCAATCCAATTGCGCTGCATCAACAGCACCTTGTCGGGCCACTCGCCTTCGAGTTGTTCCATGTCGTCGAGCAAGCGGTCTGCGTAGTCCGTGATGCGCAAATACCACTGTGTGAGTTTCTTCTTGGTGACGACGTTGTCGCACCGTTCACAGAGACCCTGAACGACCTGCTCGTTGGCGAGAACTGTCTGACAGGAGGGGCACCAGTTGACGGCAGACGCTTTGCGGTAAGCCAAGCCACGCTTGAACATCTCCAAGAAGAACCACTGATTCCAGCGGTAGTACTCAGGATCACACGTGTAGAGCACACGGTCCCAATCGAACGAGCACGCATAACGGCGCATCGATGACTTTTGCATCTCGATGTTTTCGTACGTCCAAGTGCGAGGGTTTTCGCCACGCTTAATCGCCGCGTTCTCGGCGGGTAAACCGAAAGCGTCCCAGCCGATTGGATGCATCACGTTGAAACCCTTCTGGGCCCAGAACCGAGCAATCACATCGCCTAACGCATACGCCTCGGCGTGCCCCATGTGCAGGTCACCAGAGGGGTACGGAAACATGTCGAGGACGTACTTCTTAGGGCGGGGATCGTCGAGCCGACCAGAACGAAATGGAGCAACCTCATCCCAGACAGGGAGCCAGCGATTCTGAATCGCTTCGTGGTCATATCCGACTTCGGGCTGGTGGTCAGCTACTTCGCGCATCCCTCAAATCTACCAGCCAGACGAAACACGAAAGGCGGCCCTAGGGCCGCCTGACGTGGTCTCTTCCAGAGCTACTTAACCGAACCAGCCGTGAGTCCGCGCACGAAGAACCGCTGCATGCTGAAGAACAGGATGATCGGCACAATCAAAGCGATGAACGAGCCAGCGGCAACGTTCTGCCAACCATCACCGTACTGACCAAGCAGTCGGAGCAATCGATACGTCATGACAGGTTTTGAGTCCACGAAAATGAACGCAATCAAGTAGTCGTTCCATACCCAGAGGAACTGGAAGATGGCGAATGATGCCAGCGCAGGGACAGACATTGGCATCACAAGTCGCCAGAAAATTTGGTAGTACGTAGCGCCATCCACACGAGCTGCTTCGATCAAAGCCGTCGGTAGAGTCATCATGTAGTTTCGCAAAATATAGATCGCAAGTGGCAAGGCGAACGAGGCGTGCATCAACCAAGCGCCCGGGAAGGTGCCAATCAGCTTGATGCCAGTGAGATCGTTGATGGCGCGAAGGCCACGAACAACCGGCACAAGTGAGGTCTGCAACGGCAAGACCATCAACGCC
>JAFMIT010000057.1 GCA_017853815.1 Actinomycetota bacterium | reverse complement strand
GATGTTGTAGTTCTCTACGCAGCTATTGGGTGCGTGGTAGGCGGTTCGGTGTGGTGGCTGCGCTCGCCGTGGGCGGCGCGAGTCAGTGCCGTGCGCGCTGTGAGTGTGGTTGCGTTACTGACAATGGTCGGCTTGTTTGTGCAGTTGCCGGAGCGACAAGGTGAAGTGCTCATCAAAGTTTCGACCGATGTGCTGCGCGGTGTGAAGCAGATGCTGTTATTGCCGACTGGTGCGGCGGATCCAGTGTTTGCGCAAGCGTGGGCGATTGGGAATTTGTTTGTGTTGTGGCCGATGACGGTCGTGCTGCTTGTTAATGCGCAGTGGTCTCGTGCGCGAGTGCTCGTGGCATGCACGCTGTTCATTGTTGCGTGCGAAGCTGTTCAGGGTGGCGTGCCCGGTTTAAGACGCGCCTTTGAGTTAGCTGACATTGCGATGAATGTCGGTGGAGTGTTGTTGCTATTCGCAGTCATGCGACGCTTTCACGTACCAGATGCGACGTTCTGACGTACCGGTGGCGACGTTCTCACGTACCAGTTGTGTTTTGAACTCGTACCACGAGCAAAAGGCCCGGGGGATACCCGGGCCTTTTGAGGTTTTAGCTAATTAGCCAGCAACAACTTCGATTGCGAAAGATGCTTCGACTGCAGGATGCAGGCGAACGCCAACCTTGTGCTTGCCGACCATCTTGATGTGGCCTGGCAAAGTGATCGCGCGCTTGTCGAGAGCTGGACCGCCAGCTGCCTTGACGGCGAGAACGACGTCGTTAGCAGTGACAGAACCGAAGAGCTTGCCGTTGTCGCCAGCATGTGACTTGAGAACAACGTTTGCAGCTTCGAGTGCAGCCTTGACTTCCTTGGCATGTTCAATGCCGCGGATTTCGCGTGACTTCTGTGCACGACGAATCTGGGTTGCTTGCTTCTCGCCGCCGGTGGTCCATGCAACTGCAAGGCCGCGTGGCTGCAAGAAGTTACGGCCGTAGCCGTCCTTCACTTCGACAACGTCGCCTGGGACGCCGAGGCCGTCAACAGCCTGAGTAAGAATGAGCTTCATAAACAGACTCCTTAGCGTGCCGTCGAGGTGTACGGAAGAAGTGCAACTTCGCGTGCATTCTTGACTGCCATTGCAATATCGCGCTGGTGGCGAGTGCAGCAGCCAGTGACACGACGAGCGCGAATCTTGCCGCGATCTGAAATGAACTTACGAAGAAGGTTGGTGTCCTTGTAGTCAACCGACTTTGCTTTTTCTTTGCAGAAAGAGCAGACCTTCTTCTTGAGTTTGCGTACTGGTGGTTTGGCCATCGTGGTGCTCCGATTTCTTTACGTAGCCCGACTTGTGAGCTGAAGAACTAGTCCGTCAGTTGTGGGTCGGGATGGGCCGAATAAGTGGATGATTAAAAAGGAGGCTCGTCCGTTGGCTGTCCGCCCCATGAACCGCCAGAAACTGGCTGTGCCCATGGATCGTCAACAACAGCAGAACCAGCTGAAGAGCCAGGAGCAGCAGACGAACCGCCTGCAGCCTTGGTCACCTTGACAGTGGCATTGCGCAAAGCTGGGCCGATGTCTTCGACATCAACTTCAATTGCTGTGCGCTTTTCACCTTCTTTGGTTTCGTAAGAACGCTGCTTGAGGCGGCCGGTGACAATGACGCGAGCGCCGCGAGTCAGTGACTCGGCAACGTTCTCTGCGTATTGACGCCACACCTGGCAACGCAAGAAAGTGGTTTCGCCGTCCTTCCACTCGTTGGTTTGCTTATCCAGCGAACGTGGAGTGCAAGCAACGGTGAAGTTGGCAACTGCAGCACCCGAAGGGGTGAAGCGCAGCTCTGGATCGCTCGTGAGGTTTCCCACGAACGTAACCTGAATATCGCCTACTGCCATGATGGTCTCTCAGACTATTAAGGGCTTAGCGCTGATCCGGACGCATGACCTTGGTGCGCATCACAGACTCGTTGAGGCTGAGCTGGCGATCCAACTCGGCGACAGCTGCTGGTGAGCAGGTCATGTCAAGAACGGCGTAGATGCCTTCTGGTTTCTTGTTGATGTCATATGCCAAACGGCGACGTCCCCAGATGTCCACCTTGTTCACGGTGCCGCCATCTTTTGTGATGACGTTGAGGTACGTGTCGAGTGATGGTGCGACAGTGCGCTCCTCGAGATCTGGATCGAGGATGACCATTACTTCGTAATGACGCATGCGTTAAACACCTCCTACGGGCTAAATCGGCCACGGTCCTTCCGTGGCAGGAGGGCATTGCGTTCTTTTAAGCCGATATCTGATCGGCCAAAAGGGTGAGCGAAGGGTACCCATGAAGGGTGACAAACCCCAAACCCCAGTTTTTGGGCCGAACTGAGCCCTTACTAGGCCGCGATTAGGCCTCTGGGCTCGATTCTGTGCCTGAGTCTGGGCTCGCGTCCTTCTTGCGGCGAGCGAGCGTCAAGCCGACGAGGGCCGCGACTAGAGCGAGAGCGCCAACCACGATTCCGGTGCTGGTAGAGCCTTGGGTCGGGGTGCCGAGCGCGGCTGGCACCTCAAACTTGGAGTTAACCACCGTGGTGAAGTCTGACTTCTCGCCCACTTTGGTCACCCAGGTGACGGTATTGCCGTCTTGTTGACCCTTGGTCGAGACGATCGTGCCGGGGTAGGTGATGGTGATGGTGGAGCTGAGAGTCTTGAGCATTTCGAGACTCTTGGGGTCGAGACCATCGAGGCCTTGGCTCAGGTCCATCACGCCTGTGGTGAGGATCTGATCGCCCTTGCGGGTGATGCTGAGCGACTTGCCGTCGTTGCCAAATGCGCGTGCGAGCTGGCTCAGAGGCATGTCGTTGAAGTTGTAGGTCTTGCCGACGAGACCGTCTTTTTTGAAGTCCGTCGTGGCAAGACCAGTGCCGTCAGAGTTGCCGAAAAGGTTTTCGTTTTCGAGCAGCTGGTTGGCCGTGACTTTGCTCTGCGCGAGGGCCGCCTCTTCGAAAGCAATCGTGAGCTGACCATTGACCTTGTCATCGCTGCTAATGGTGAGATTCATATCCGCCTGCATGCAGGAAGTCAGCATCAGGCACATGGCGATGAGGGCGAGGATTTTGCGCATGGGCTAAGGGTAGTTGCGTTGTGAGGTGGGTAGCGACGCTTAGGCTGCGCGGGTGCGCATCGTGACCTGGAATATCAACTCGGTTAATGCTCGAGTTGAGCGATTGACTGCCTGGCTAGAACTTCATAAGCCAGATGTTGTGGCGCTTCAAGAACTCAAATGTACGACTGACGCGTTTCCCGTCGACGCTGTGGCGGCGCTCGGCTACGAGGTCGCAGCACTCGGTGACGGCCGGTGGAACGGCGTGGCATTGCTGTCTCGAGTGGGACTTACAGATGTCGTGCGCAATCTTGAAGGCCAGCCAGAGTTCGATGACTCGGTGGAACCGCGTGCCATCGGTGCGACCTGCGGTGGTGTGCGGGTGTGGTCGGTCTATGTGCCTAATGGCCGAGAACCAGATCACGCGCATTACGCCTATAAATTGGAGTGGCTCGCCGCACTTAAGAAGACGGCTGAAGCCGAACTCGCAGCTGGCGCGGGTCTCCCCTACGCCATCATCGGCGACTTCAATGTCGCGCCGACTGATGAAGACGTGTGGGACATTGCCGATTTCCAGAATGCGACTCACGTGACGGCCGCTGAGCGAGCAGCCATTGATGCGCTGACGGGCGCTGGCCTTGATGAGGTTATGCCGCGCGCGTTGAAAGGCAAGCCGTTTACGTTTTGGGATTACCGCGCACTGATGTTCCAAAAAGGAATGGGCATGCGCATTGATTTGATCATGGCTAACGATGTTTTCCGCGCACGTGTGAGCGACGCCTGGATTGATCGTGATGAACGCAAAGTCAAAGGCGGGTCGGATCACGCACCAGTCGTAGTGGATCTGCATGACTAGCCTGAACGTGCGCACGATTAGTCGCGCCGAACATGCTGAGTGGGTCGACAGTCGGTCGGCAGTGTCGTTCTTGCAGACTCCCGAGTGGGCAGACGTCAAACGCGAATGGCGGGCCGAAAGCATTGGTTGGTTCGATGCGGCGGGTGTGATGGTTGGCGCAGGTCTTGTGTTGTATCGCATCGCTCCCGTGATTAAACGGTCGCTTGCGTATCTGCCTGAAGGTCCTGACATCGATTGGCTCGACGAAGGTGGTCACGGTCTCGATGCGTGGCTCGCCCCGTTGGTGGCGCACTGCCGGGCGCAGGGCGCTTTCAGTATCAAAATCGGGGTGCCTGTGGTCGCGGCGAGTTGGTCAGCCGACACCATCAAGAATGCGATTGGTACGTCTGCCCGTCTGTCAGACGTCACACCAGATGTTGTCATCGACAAAGCAGTGAGTCTGCGCAATCAGTTGCGGACGATTGGCTGGAAACAAGAGTCTGTCGACGAAGGTTTCGGCGATGTGCAGCCGCGTTATGTCTACACCGTCAGCGTCGCTGGCAAGACAGATGAAGAGTTGCTTGCAGGCTTTAATCAGCTGTGGCGACGAAACCTTAAGAAGGCCGAAAAGTCTGGTGTCGTTGTGCGTGAAGGTGGACGCGACGATCTCGCAGCTTTTCATGGTGTGTATGTCGAGACGGCGGCACGCGATCATTTCCGGCCGCGCAATCTTGTGTATTTCGAACGCTATTGGGACGCGCTGTCACAACAGCCCGATCGTGTGCGTTTGTTTGTTGCTGAAATTGATGGCGAAGTTGCAGCAAGCACGTTGTGGGTGCGGGTCGGTCAACACGCTTGGTATTCGTATGGCGCATCGACCACGAAGCATCGCGATGCTCGGCCGTCGAACGCCATCCAATGGGCGATGCTGCGCGCGTCGCGAGATGCGGGCTGCGCGACGTACGACTTGCGCGGCATCAGCGACACGTTGAAAGAAGATGACCCACTGTTTGGTTTGATTCGATTCAAATTAGGAATCGGTGGTCAAGCCGTCGAGTACGTGGGCGAGCACGACTTCGCCATCAACAAACTGCTCGCGAAAGCGTTTGAGGTTTATTTATCTCGCCGCTGATCTGTGTAGACGTCCCACCGACGCAAGATTTCATCAATACCGTCGACGACATCAGCGTGAGTAATGCTGTAGCGAATATCCACGGGCAGCATGTCGCCGATGATTGGCTTGATGCCGTTAGATGGAATGAACACCATGCTCACGTGCTGATGTGGCGACTCGAAGAAGTCGAGCTTGTCACCGTGATACCAAAACGGTGAGCGCAGGCGACCCATCGCTTGTTCGCTGGCTTTAGCGACGACACCAAATTTCATCATGCCGGAACTCGTCACCGTCGGGGCCATGAGGCCGACACCGTGGGCCGTGCCACCAGAGATCGTGACCAGCCAGCCGTCATCCCAGGCCTTGCGCTGGAAATAGCCGGCACGCTCGCCTTTCTTGATGTCGACAACCGACAGGACAGCGCCGAAGGGATGTAGGCAATCGCGTTCGCCCAACCACAGTCCCGTGCCCGAACGCACGTTGATGTTGATGCCGGGAATTCGCTCGGCGAGTTCTTCGACTTGGTAGCCGTCGACGTGACTGACCCAGATTGACTGAACATCGCGAGCGACGTCGCCCGAGCCAGTGACGAGTGCTTGGAGAGCAACGATGTTGTCGAGATCTGTCTCGTCAGATTCAAGTGGAAGGTGGCAGCTCAATCCGCGAAGACGCAAGCGGCCAGATGCGAAGGCGTCAGCGTGCTTCGTCCAGGCTTCGCGGAGAGTGTTCGCATCCATGCCGAAGCGGTTCATCGCGGTGCGACCTTCGAGCAGAACATCAATCGTCTCAGTGCTCTCGGCGAGGTAGTCGAGAGCTTCGGCGTTGTCGACGACGCGAATGAGTCGGCCGCGGTATTCCGTAGCATCGATCTGCGCCCAGGTCTGCTGAGTGAATTCGTCGCGATGATTGAAAGGCTCGAGCACAATGACTTCGCCGTGGAAAAGTTGCATGGCGCGCAGAGCTTCGTAAATCGTGCCGACTGCGATGGTGCCGGCGCCGAGCTTGTCGGCGATAGCGCAGAGGTTGTCTTGGCCAAGGCCGTAGCCGTTGCCTTTGATGACAGGGACGACGGTGGCACCTGCCTGGTTGAAATCTTCAACCGTCTGCATCAAGTGTGAGTGCCACTCGCGGGTTTCGATACTGATTGTGAACGACATGGCGGCAGTATGGCGGTTATTGCTAGTAGAACTAAGTGTTTTTCGCTCACAGTTCTTCTACAAGTTGCGCACTTTTTGTGAGGAAAGTGCATAAACCGTAACCGTTACGGTGGAGACCCAGTGCAACAGCACAATCCACCCATATGTCTGGTAGCCGACAGCGCCGCTGGCGGTCGGATCCTGAGTGAAAAGTAGGAAACGCCAAATGCCGACGAAATAGATGGCTTCGGCAATATTCCAATAGATAAATGCGCGCCGGCTCACACCGGTCATGACGAGCAGCGCCGTCATCCACAACCAAAACTGAGGTGAGTAGACCTTATTGACGAGCACAAACACCGAGACGATGGCAAACGCTGATTGATAGATGCTGAGCCGCTTCGCGAACACCAACAACAAAATAGCTGTGACGGAGACAGCGATGAGACCGATGGTGTTGACCTGCTCGGTCGACATTTTGATGCCAAAAACATAATTAAGTCCGAGTGGCAGCGAACCGAAATCAATGCCGCGTTCGCGCGAGAAGCGATAGAACTCAATCCAACCCTCGCGAGCGAACAGTATGAATGGCAGATTGATCACGAGCCATGTTGCCGCAGCAGTCATGGTCAGTCGCGCACTGTGCTTGAGACCGTCTTTAAGTTTGCGATGCGTCAGCGCGTGCGCGACGAGAGGCACGAGCAAGAGTGCTGGAAAAAGTTTCGCGGAGGCGCCGATGCCGATGGCGATGCCCGCGATGCTGAGCTGGTTTCGCTGGTAATAAATGAGTGCGGTGACTGCACAGAGCACCGCGAGTGCATCCCAGTTGATGCCGAGTACGAGCAACAACGCAGGCGATAGTGCGAGCCACCAGGAGGCATGTCGATTGCCAGTGGTGTTGCGCGCGATCATGGCGAGCGTGAAGCCGATGAACACGACACTCGTGGCCCATGTCAGACCGACGAACGTGCCGACAGATGCTGCGCCCACGAGCAGATGTGAGATGAACGCGATGAGCCACATCCACATGCCCGTAAGCACCGGGTACTCGACGAAGTGGCCGTCGAAGCTTTCGAAATACGGCACGATGCCGTCGGCAAGTCCACGTCCCCAATACAGCGGACCTAGGTCGCTGTAACAAAGGTTGGTGTACGTCTCGACCGAGCCACCCCAACTCCAGGGTGCGCAGATGCTTTTGAGCGCTAGTCCGCTGAGTGCCACGCCTAGTCCGACTAGTACGGGCAAGGACCAGTGCTTGAGCGCTGACCTAGTTCTCGCCATGGTTGACCTTCAGCAGATACTGCGCATAGGACTGTGCGACCTCGTCAGTTCCTTGGATCCGAATCAGGTTGATGGCCTTGCGCGCAATCGCGACCAGTGTCGCCCACAGCAGAATCGACAAGACGCCGTAAAGGTAGTCGTTGATGCCTTTGCCGTTCGGGGTCTTCGATTCGAAATGCATCCAGACACCCACGACATACACAATCAGCGGAATCGAAAACGCGATCACAGTGCTGCGGCGCGAAAAAGCGAGCGGAATCAAGAATGCGAGATGCGTGAGCGACTGCGGCGCGATGGTGGGCATGGTGAGCATCTGCACTGCGACAACGGCGGTCACAAAGAGTTCTAGCCGGAAATCAAACGGTGTAGCTATGGCCCAACGTGCCATCGCGATGATGATCGAGAGGCCCGCGAGGGTGACGACAATATTGCTGACGGACGTTTGGGCCGTGAGCTGTGTGTAGATGTAGAGCGGCGAACCTTCGCCAGCTTTCCATTTCCAGTTTTGGAGAATTGAGTCGCCCGCCAGGAGGCGAGGCAGGTTGCAGACGAGCGCGGTGGCGAGTGCGCCGGCGGTGACGGCGAGTGCAATGCGAATTCGCTCTTGGCGGGCGGCCTCGACGATAAACGCGAGCAAGAACACCCAGGTCCACGCACCACTTGCGAGCGCGAGCCCCGCGAAGACGGCGGCAGGGACGAGGCGATTGCGATGCCACGCGAAAAATGCAGCGGCAGCGAAAGCGACCGCGAGGACATCGACTGACACCCAGATAACAAAAGGCCAGAGCGGCATCAACGCCATAAGCGCGGCATCGAGTGGGCGCCAGTAGCGATGCTTGAGAACCATGATGGCGAGCCACATCACAAAGGCGGCGATGACGAGTTGCATCATGACCACGTTGTTGAGGAATCCGAAGGGCCCTTGGGAAATAAGCCACATGATGAATGCGGGGACGGGTGCTAGTTCTGGTGGGACCTGTCCACCGAACGGCGAATCACCGTTGACGAGCGGCGGATTTGCGAACATGGCCGCGAGATCGGAGTAGCAGAGTGACGTGAAGCGGTTGTCGGTGTAACCCGAATTGCGGCACGGCCAATGCATCACAAACGCGAACGTCGCCATGAGCGAGGTCGCGGCGACGGTGGCTTGGACTGCTACGCGGCGAGGGAGCACGCGCGAAGTCTCCCACTCAGGGTGTGAGAACTCGTTTAAGCAACGTCTGTCGGGGTGGGCAAATCAGTTGGCACTGTTGGATCAGTCGGCGTCGCCGAGTCCGTTGGGGTAGCACCTGGCGTCGGTGACCACCATGGCAGTGGTGAGGCGCTGATGGTCGGAACAGCGGTCGCAGATGGCCGCTTGAACTTAGCTTCTGGTTTGCCTTCGAGAGCACCGCGGATGAACGCAGTGAAAATGCGCGCAGGGAAAGAACCACCGGCGACGGATGAGACACCGCCAGTGCCAGAGAGCGAAATCGGCAGACCGTTTGCGTCTTGCTTAATCAACATAACCGCGGCTGCGAGGTCTGGTGTGTAACCCGCAAACCATGCCGACTTGTTTTCGTCGGTGGTGCCAGTCTTGCCTGCAACTGGGCGGCCCGCGCCGAGAGCTGCGTAGCCAGTGCCGTTAGTGACGACTTGGCGCAGGGCGTAGTTGACCTTGCGTGAATCGCCTTCTGCAAAAACGACTTTGGTTTCGGGCACTGCTTCGAAAAGCACACCTGCGGTCGGGCTGATGACTTTTGAGACGAGATACGGTTTTGCAGCGATGCCTTCTGAAGCGAAAGTCGAGTAGGCGCTCGCAACATCGAGAACGTGTGGGCTCGCGGTACCGAGCACGAAAGTCAGGTTGCGATCGATACCTGGGGTATCGGCCGGGATACCAGCGCGAAGTGCGACATCCATGACGTTATCGATGCCAACTTCAGATGCCAGCTGCACGAAGGCCGTGTTGATTGACCATTGTGTTGCTTGGAGAAGCGACACGTCTTGGTACGACTTCTTCGAATAGTTGCGAACCTTGTAGCCGTCGATGACTTTGCCGTTGCGTCCAGGCAACATGTAATCGAGTGGGTAACCCTGTTCCATCGCAGCCATGAGTGCGAATGGTTTGAAGGTAGAGCCGGCCTGTGCGATTGCTTGAGTCGCGTTGTTAAGTGGTTCGGTGACGTAATCCGCGCCGCCGTACATCGCGACGATTTCGCCGGTGCCAGGTCGAACTGCAGCGAGACCAATCCGCAGGCCTTCGGTGTTGCTCTTGGGGCCTTGTGATTTGACGGCAGCGACGGCTGCATCCTGCGCGTCTTTATCAATGGTC
>JAFMIT010000056.1 GCA_017853815.1 Actinomycetota bacterium | reverse complement strand
GACGCCTGGGTACTCGCGTGCCACCTCGTTGAAGATGCGGCTCCACAACGAACCAGCGTGAACAAGCACGTTGGTCTTGTGAACGAGGGTCACCTTGTTGTGTCGACGAGTCGCACGCTCGAATGCATCGCGCACGATGCGCTCGACGCCGTACGCCGTGTTAATGCTTTCTTCGACGGCAATCTCGTGTTGGCCGCCCTTGCGGATGCCACCACCGGCACCTGCATACGGACCTTCGGTGCCTTCACGGCACACGACGAAGTTGATGTGTTCTGGACCCTTGCCAGCAGCAGGTGAGGTGACACCTGGGAACAGGCGCACGGGACGCAGATTGACGTGGTGGTCGAGTTCAAACCGCATTGCGAGCAACAGACCGCGCTCAAGCACGCCAGGTGGAACCGAAGGATCGCCGATGGCACCCAAGAGAATCGCATCGTGCTGACGAATCTCGGCGAGCGCAGCTGCAGGCAGGGTCTCCCCCGTGGCGTTGTAACGACGAGCACCAAGGTCGTAGTCAGTCGTGGTGAAAGCCAGGCCGTGCGCAGGGGCGACAGCGTTGAGGACCTTGAGACCTTCGGCGACCACTTCGGTGCCGATGCCATCGCCGGCGATTACTGCGAGATTAACGGTTCGAGTCATGGGCAGAGGGTACAAGCGGTATGCTCACGCCCATGTTGCGCGGTCGACTCCTCCTTCGTCGCCGCAGCGAGGCCCTCTAACCGGCCTCCTCGCTGCGGGAATTCGCGTTGCCGGAAACACTCACCCGCAGATTTGAAGGAAAAACATCGTGACCTCTCAGACACCTCAGTCTCAGTACGACATTCGCAACGCCCAAAAACCGTCGTCCATGCCATTTGAGCGCTACAGCCCGTTCATCCCGATCAGCCTCGCCGATCGCACGTGGCCGAACAAAACCATCACACAGGCGCCCCGCTGGTGTGCCGTCGACCTGCGCGATGGCAACCAGGCGCTCATCGATCCAATGACCCCAGAACGCAAGCGTCGCATGTTTGAGCTGCTCGTCAAGATGGGTTACAAAGAAATCGAAGTGGGCTTCCCATCAGCGTCGCAGACCGACTTCGATTTCGTCCGAATGCTCATCGATGAAAATCTGATTCCCGATGACGTCGTTATTCAGGTCCTGACGCAGGCTCGCGAACACCTCATTGCTCGTACGTACGAAGCAATCAAGGGCGCACCGCAGGCCATCGTGCACTTCTATAACTCGACATCCACCCTGCAACGTCGCGTCGTTTTCGGCCAAGACAAAGACGGCATCAAAGACATCGCAGTGCAGGGCGCGAAGTGGTGCCTCGAGTACGAGAAGACCGTCAGTGATGTCACGAAGGTTTACTACGAGTACTCACCCGAGTCGTACACGGGCACAGAGCTCGACTACGCACTCGAAGTCTGCGATGCCGTCACCGCGGTGATTCAGCCGACGCCCGAACGCAAGCTCATCATTAATCTGCCTGCGACCATTGAAATGGCGACACCAAACGTGTACGCCGACTCCATCGAGTGGATGAGCCGCAATCTCGCACAGCGCGACAGCATCGTGTTGTCACTGCATCCACACAACGACCGCGGCACTGCGGTTGCAGCCGCGGAACTTGGCTACATGGCAGGTGCTGATCGCATTGAGGGTTGCCTTTTCGGCAATGGCGAGCGCACCGGCAACGTGTGTCTCGTGACGTTGGGCATGAACCTGTTTTCGCAGGGCATCGATCCGCAGATCAACTTCAGCGATATCGACGACATTCGTCGCACAGTCGAGTACTGCAACCAACTGGCGGTGGCAGAGCGCCATCCTTACGGCGGCGATTTGGTGTTCACCGCATTTTCGGGCTCTCACCAAGATGCCATCAACAAGGGCTTCGATTGGATGAAGAAAGATGCGGCTGAAGCAGGCGTCGAAGTGGATGACTTCCGCTGGGCAGTTCCTTACTTGCCGATTGATCCAAAAGATGTCGGCCGTTCATACGAAGCCGTCATCCGCGTGAACTCGCAGTCAGGCAAAGGTGGCGTCGCCTACATCATGCGAACGGAGCACAAACTCGAACTTCCGCGTCGACTCCAAATTGAATTTAGCCACGTGATTCAGCAGCACACCGATGAAGAAGGTGGCGAAGTAACACCGGAGCAAATGTGGAACATCTTCCAAGATGAGTACCTGCCCAATCCGGCAGCGCCCTGGGGTCGCTTCTCGTTGAAGTCAGTTCAGCAAGACAGTGCTGTCGACGGTGACACGACCGTCAACTTCACACTGCGCGACGGCGACACCGATGTTGCACTCACTGGCACCGGGAACGGCCCCATCGCCGCGTTCTGCCAGGCACTCGCTGGTTACGGCGTGGACGTCCGTGTTCTCGACTACGCAGAACATGCGATGTCGGCCGGTGGTGATGCCCGTGCGGCCTCGTATCTGGAGTGCGCTGTGGGCGAACGGGTGCTGTGGGGCGCGGGAATCGATCCGTCGATTGTCACGTCATCACTCAAGGCCGTAATTTCTGCCGTGAACCGCGCGCAGAGGTAGGACACCATGAGCCAGACCGAATTCAACGACGAGTCGTTTTGGGCGACCGTACGCAGGTTTGGTCGCAAAGTGCCTTTCGCCGTCGATGCGGTCGCAATGTTTTATGCCCTTCGTGACTCAAGCACCAGCATGCGCGACAAAGCCATCATCGCGGGCGCTCTGTTGTACTGGATTGATCCCTTTGATCTTGTCCCGGACTTCATTGTTTCGGCTGGTCAGCTCGACGACCTCACCATCATCATCGCCGCACTCGCTAAAGTCCGCAGCAGTGTGACCGAGGAGCATCGAACAAAAGCTCGTGCCATCCTTGGACTACCAGAACCTCTCAAGGAGTAGTTATGACCGTTCGCCACTTGCAGTTGACCTTCCCTGAAAACCAGGTCACCGAACCCGTCATCTACCAAATCGTCAAGCAGTTTGATGTCGTACCAAGCATTCGTCGTGCCAACATCTCGAACCACGTGGGCTGGATGGTCATTGAAGTGACTGGCTCCGACGAAGCTCTCGATGCTGCGATTGCCTACCTCGAGAATCTCGGCGTCCAGGTATCAGACCCCACGGGCGACATCGTCGCTGGGTGACGTCCATGAGCGAATCCTCAACTCCCTCTGAAGTCATCGTCGGCACCGTCGTCAACGGTCCTGATGCTCCGCTCATCGACAAAGCGGTCGCTTTTTTTGTTGCCCTCAACGACGACAAGGTCGACAAAGGCTGGGAAGAAGTCGGTAAGGCAGCGCTCGTACTTCTTCCTGCCGTCGCTGCCCTCGCTGCCACAAAAGGTCGTTCCAAGTTCGGCAATGTCCGCAACCTCCTCGGGCCAGCTGTGGCACTCGGCAAACTCGTGCATGATGTCAACCAGCAGGTGACGCCGGCACACGTGGCTCAGGCGCATGAGATCGTCGAGACTGCCAAGACTCGGCTCAACACCTTCAAGCACAACGTCGACGCGAAGTTCGGCCGCCGCTAAACCACTCACTGCCGCAAATCGTTTCTAATTCGTTGCAGATTTGAGACCAATTCCCACGCCGAACGGCGCGAGCGTTCACTAATGTGCGCCAGGAATTACCAGCGGGTAGCCACCAGTCGATGAAGGAAACCGATGTCCGATCAGCAGCCATACGATCTTGAGCAAGAGCTCTTGAGCGTCAATGACGCGATCGACGAAGTCGGTGTCACGAGTCGCCTCCGTCGCTTCACCGGCAAGATTCCTTTCGCCGTGCAGACCATGGCGATGTACTACGCCATGAAGGACCCACGCACTTCCATGGTCGACAGAGTCATCATGCTCGGCGCTATCGGTTATGTCGTGAGCAGTGTCGATGCCTGGCCAGAATTCATGGGTGGATTCGCTGACGATGCCGGTGTTGTGGCTGTAGCCGTCGCAAAGGTTTCTCGTTCGCTCTTGCCCGAACATTTCGAACTCGCGCGCGCCTTCTTCGGTATCGATGAAGATGACGACGATGACGACGAAGTCGGTTTCGGCGTTCCGGTTTAGACCCTAGTCTTCGAATTCATTCCATTTCGAAAACATCAACGCGTCGCCCTGTGTGCCATCTCGACGGGTCATGTGATTCTTCAACAACGCTTCTTGTTCAAATCCGGCTTTGAGTAGCGTCTTCATAGAAGCGACATTCTGCGGATCTGTGTACGCATAGATTTTTCGAAAACCAATCGCAAAGGCGTAATCAACCAGCAGTTCGACGGCGCGTGCCATCACTGAGTTTCCACGTGCGTCGCGTGACAGAAGATAGCCGAGCTCGGCATTGTGATCGTGATGGTTGATTCCAAAGAGCGTGACTTGGCCGATGATGGGTCCGCCGTTGAGGGTGATGGCGTATTGCAGAACTTCTTGGTCTTCGAAGTCTTCGCGCCAGCGAGCGATGGCTGATTCTGAGTGGTGCAGTTCGTAGGGCGACGGCACCCGCGTGAATTCTTCGATGTCTCGGTCGCCTGAGATGTACGCGTACATGACGGGCGCATCGGCTGGCTCGGTTGCGCGCAGCAGCAAGTCGTCTTCGACGAGGATGTGCTGTCGCTCTGGCCACGTAATCATGTGGGGAGTTTAGCCGTGCGTTTGCGTGTAGTTGAAGATTGAACTATCTTGAGTGCACTCAGTTTTAGGAGAACCCATGCCAGCCGTCACACCCGCCGATGTGCTCTCGCTCCCCCGCGTCCATGACACCAACCCACTCGCGGCGTACCGCAACACGCGTCGGATTGTGCAAGCCACCCGGCAGGTCGAAGGCGAAGGTTTTGTGGTGCGCCGGCCGTTCCCAGGACGCCTGAGCCTGCGCGATGTTGATCCGTTCCTACTTCTCGACCAGATGGGCGCCGTCGACCTCGCTCCCGGCGAAGCTAAGGGCACACCCTGGCATCCGCACCGCGGATTTGAGACCGTGACGTACATGATCGACGGCGCACTCGAACACAAAGACTCGACGGGCGGCGGCGGTCTCATCACCAACGGCGGAACGCAGTGGATGACCGCTGGCGCTGGCATTTTGCATATCGAACAGCCCGACGAGCAGCTCGTGATGAAGGGCGGCGTCATGCATGGCGTGCAGCTGTGGGTCAATCTCCCCGCTCACGCAAAAATGACGGCAGCGAAGTACCAAGACATTGAACCCGGCGACGTCAAAGTGGTCACGAACCTCAACGGCGACGCCATCATTCGCATCATCGCAGGCAATCTCGGTGAACATGAAGGTCCGGGCATGACCTTCACGCCGATCACCTACGCACACATCACACTGATGCCAGGCGCACGGGTGGTGTTGCCATGGCGACCAGATTTCTCAGCCATGGTCTACGCGCTTAACGGCCGTGGCACGGTAGGCGGCGACAACGCACCACTCGCCGAAGCTGAACTAGCGATCCTCGACGAAGGTGACGTCGTCACGATTACGGCGGCAGACAAGCAAGACGGCCGCGCTGGCAATTTTGATGTGCTGGTGCTTGGCGGTCTGCCGATTCGCGAACCCATCGCGCATTACGGACCTTTCGTGATGAACACACGGGAACAGATCATCGAAGCGATGGAAGATTTCCAAAAAGGTCGCATGGGTCAAATCCCTGCAGTGCACTTCTAACGGGGCACTGCTCAGCGCGAACCGCTAACGATGCAGGTTTGAGAAATCCCAAATTCGCTTGCCACCGAACAACGCTGAGTTGTTCGCAACAATCACCACATCATCTCCGAGGCGTGAACGCGTCGCATCAGTGACGAGTCGCGAATTGCCGCCGCCGATGTACAGGCGGTCCCACAGGAACACTGGTCGCCAACGTTCCACCATTAGGCGTACCCGACGATTCCACAGTGCCGTACCGATGCGCTGACGCTCTGCTTCACCAATCCAGTGGTCGTACCAAACACCACTTCGAACCGTGGCATGTGAAAGCTCAAGGTGCGGCGCGAGCACACCGCCATCAAAGATGGCACTACCCAGACCCGTGCCGAGAGTGAAAACAACTTCGAGACCACTGCCGTTAATCACGCCAGCGGCGTGCACTTCGGCATCGTTCATCACAATGACTGGCTTGCCAGTCGCGGCAGCTACTGCGCGCTGAACATCGAAGTTCTGCCATGACTCGACGAGTTGAGCGTCACGACGTGAAAACGGTCCAGCCTCATTGATGTAGTGCGGGGTGTGGATGACGACGCCTCGACGAATCATGCCTGGCATGCCGATGGTGATGCGGTCGGCCGGAGCATTAGCAGCAACGACATCGACCATGGCCTTGACGAAACTGTCGGCACTCAGTGGGTACGGCGTGGGAATCCGACGCTCGTTACCGTGAATCGTTCCAGATTCATCCAGAACTGCGGACTTGATAAACGATCCGCCGCAGTCAATCGAGAGGGTGAACATAAGCCCAGCCTACGCAGTCACGTGGGGATTGAGTATTCCCTTAGTCGAGATCAACCTTGCGACCGAGATGAGCGCCGATTTCAGAAGCAATCTTCTCTGCCGTTGCGGCCGGAATGCTCTGATCCACCGTCAAAGCGATGAGAGCGTGCTGTCCGTCGCTGTCGCGACCAACCTGCATGCTGTCGATGTTGAGGTGCGCCTCGCCGAGGAGCTGACCCACAACGCCGACCACACCTGGGCGGTCGTGGTAGCGGAAGATGGCGAGGTGATCGGCGAGAGTGATTTCAAGCTCAACGCCATCGACTTCGACAAGCTTCTCGATGTCCTTTGAACCTGCGACCGTTCCCGCAACACTGACGCGTGAGCCAGTAGTCGTCGAAACCACGACGCGAATCATTGAGCGATGATCGGTGCTGTCAGGCGACGTGGAGAGACCAGTCTCTACTCCACGCTCTTTTGCGAGCAGCGGAGCATTGACGTAGGAAACTGGATCTTCGATGAGCGATTGGAAAGCTCCCTTAAGTGCAGAGAGTTCGAGGACGCGCACATCTTCTGCTGTGACGGCGCCGTACACCTCAACATCGACACGAGTCACCGGGGTGTCAGTGAGCGAGGCAGCAATGCGGCCGAGCTTCTCAGCGAGCGGCAAGTAAGGCTTCACGATCGGCGCGAGGACGCCACCCTGAACGTTGACTGCATCCGGAACAAGCTCACCCGCGAGCGCGAGACGTACAGACTTTGCGACTGCGATGCCAGCCTTCTCCTGCGCTTCGTCGGTGGATGCACCAAGGTGCGGAGTGACGACAACCTGCTCGAGTTCGAAGAGTGGCGAGTCCGTGCAGGGTTCTTTTGCGAACACGTCGATGCCAGCGCCGGCCACGCGACCTTCGCGAATTGCATTCGCAAGCGCAGTTTCATCGACAATGCCACCGCGAGCAGCGTTGATGATGCGTACGGACGGCTTCACTTTGGTAAGTGCTTCTTCGCCAATGAGACCAACAGTCTCTGGGGTCTTTGGCAAGTGAATCGTAATGAAGTCTGACTCTGCGAGAAGTTCATCGAGTGGCACCATGCGAATACCGAGCTGTGCAGCGCGGGCTGGCTGCACGTATGGATCGTAAGCAATCAGCTGCACACCGAAGGCCGACAAGCGTTGAGCAACCAGAACACCAATGCGGCCGAGTCCAACAACGCCAACTACCTTTTCGGTGAGTTCGACGCCGGTGTACTTCGAGCGCTTCCATTGACCTTGCTTGAGCGCCGCGTTGGCCGGCGCGATGTGGCGAGCACTCGCCAGCAAGAGTGCGACTGCAAGTTCTGCAGCAGAAACGATGTTTGAGGTTGGGGCATTGACAACCATGACGCCTGCCTGCGTGGCTGCCTTCACGTCGACGTTGTCGAGACCGACACCGGCACGAGCGACCACCTTGAGGTTCTTCGCAGCGGCGAGCGCTTCAGCATCCACCTGGGTGGCCGAGCGCACCAAGATGGCATCAACATCAACGATCGCTGCGAGCAGCTCCTCGCGATTGGCGCCATCACAATTGCGGATCTCGAAGTCTGGTCCGAGTGCGGCGACGGTTGCTGGCGACAGTTCTTCGGCAATAAGAACGACTGGCTTGCTCACAGGAGGCCTTCCAAAAAATGGAGAAAAAGGAGACAGACGACGGTGTCTGGGCGGAAGTTTAACGAGTGACAATGGTGTCGCCTGTTGGGCGACTGTGATTGCAAACACCTCGCAGCTGTTCAGCGAGTTGATAACCTACGGTTGCGTAAGTTACGCTAGCGTAGGTTACGTCGGCAATTCTGAAGGGTCAAGCCAATGGACAGCACACTCGCAATGCACCACGCTCCCCCCGCCTTGCCCAAACCTCGCATGCGTGGCGTGCTGCACGCCATCAGTGCGCCACTCACTGTTATCGCGGGCATCCCGCTACTGGCTGCTACGCAGACAACATCGGTGCGACTCGCGACTGCCATTTATCTTCTCACCGCGCTCAACTTGTTCGGCGTCTCTGCGACCTACCACATTGGTCATTGGTCGGCCCGAGTCAAAGTGGCACTGCGCCGGCTTGATCACTCCAACATCTTCCTCATCATCGCAGGCACCTACACGCCTCTCTCTGTCATGCTTTTGCCTGCTAACGAATCGCGCGTCTTGCTCATTGCCATCTGGTCTGCCGCTGCCGTCGGAGTCGCGATCTCAACACTGTGGCCGCACGCACCTCGCTGGGTCTCAGTGCCGCTGTACCTCTTGATGGGATGGGTATCTGTCTTTTACGTCCCAGACATGGCACAGCTCGGCGGAAGCATCGTCGTGTGGCTCGTTGCGCTCGGCGGTGTGCTCTACTCGATCGGCGCAGTCGTGTACGCGACCAAGCGCCCAAACATCAGTGCCACGTGGTTTGGGTTCCACGAACTCTTTCACGCCTTCACCGTTGCCGCTTTCGCGGTGCATTTCGCGGCCATCGCGATCGCTGTTAGTTAATCTTGATTCCTCGACGAGAGGTGACCATGAAAAGTTCAAGAGTGCAGCGATTGGCTGGCATGACTGCCGTCGTACTACTTCTCACTGGCTGCTCAGCGGCCCAAAGCGCTCCCAGCACGACCTCGCCAACTGCATCTCCCACTCAGTCGTTGCTGCCATTTCAAGTACTTACCAATGCGGCCGACAAGTCCATGAACCTCATGATGTCAGCCGGGATTACCGAGTACTACGAAATCGATGGACAACCTTTCTACACAGCGGTATATGACCCATCATTCGACGGCGATTACCGTGGTGCTGGTCTGATGAGCGAGTCAGATCAAGTGGATTTGATGCTTGAGTTCGACATGTACGGAATTCTGCAATTGGTCCGTGCGGTGTCTGAGTCCGGCATTGACGCCACGACCGTCGATGGCGACGCGTACCTCGTGACAATCGATCCCAACCGCAAGGGACTTCAAGGCTTCCCAACTTCGATGCGCGCAACTATCGACGCGGACGGGCTCGTCACGCGAGTGGAGTACCCGAGCGATCGAGAGCCTGATGTCGTGCGATTTATGTACGGCGTCGATGAAGCTGGCACTGCGATTCTGCAGCGCGCGAACGACGAATTCACTAAGCAGTAGCGCTCGCTACGGCAGCAACAACACTTTGCCGGTGGTGGTGCGGCCTTCAAGCGCATCATGCGCTGCTGCTGCGTCTTTAAGCGCGAAGGTGGCGCCGATGTCGACTCGGAGTTTGCCTGCTGCGATGAGGTCGAAGATTTCGTTGGCGCGCCACTCAAACTCTTCGCGCGTCAAGAGATGGTGACCGAGGCTTGGTCGCGTGATAAACAGCGAACCACCAGCGTTGAGACGCTGCAGATCAAACGGCGGCA
>JAFMIT010000055.1 GCA_017853815.1 Actinomycetota bacterium | reverse complement strand
CGTGACATTGGCGTCGCTACTTCGTCTGTCACGTTGTTCCGCCAGCTTGGCGCAACACTCGGTACCGCGTTGTTCCTGTCGTTGCTGTTCGGCCGCCTCGGTGAATTTGTTGGCGCTCGCTTCCAGACCGCTTTCGCAGATCCTGCTTACCAGGCCGCGCTTCGCGATCCAGCTAATGCTGCAACTGCCACGAAACTTCAAGAGCTGCAGTCAGCGGGTGCTGATTCGTTCAATGACACGTCATGGCTTTCAACCGCTAACCAAGTTTTGGTTCGTCCAATTCTTGATGGTTTCACCGATGCCACCACACTCGTGTGTGGCGTTGGTGCTGCGATCACTGTGTTTGCGATTGTGTTCGCCATTTTCGTCCCGAACAACGAACTTCGTTCACATGGACCGGCGGCTCCCGCCGGCCACTAGTGGTACGAGTTCAAAACACGACTGGTACGTGCAGAAGCCACATGGCTTCTGCACGTACCATTTCACTATCAACCAGAATTTTTTAAGAACGGGGAATCATGACCAAGAAAATCGTCTACTTCGATATGGACGGCACGCTCGTCAATTTTCAGTCTGGCATCGACAAACTCAGTGCTCTGCCAGAGCACGCCGGCCGTAACGAGCACTGGGATGACGTCCCCGAAATCTTTCCGCTCATGGATCCAATGGACGGCGCAATCGAAGCTGCAAAACTCATCGCCACCATGTACGACGTCTACATCCTGAGCAAATCACCTTGGAAGAATCCGCATGCACCGTCCGACAAACACGTATGGATTAAGCGGCACTTCGGAGATGACGACAATTCAATCTTCTATAAGCGTGTCATTCTGAGCGGACATAAACACCTCAACCGCGGTGACTTTCTCATCGATGATCGACGAGATCCGCGCTTTGAAGGTATCCAGATTCATTTCGGATGCCCCATGTGGCCAGATTGGCAATCTGTGACCAAAGCACTTAGCGACCATTTCGAATCAGGCGCCACAATTGCGCAATGCGACTGTCAACCGGATCCACATTTGTAGCCGAAATACGTCTGCAATTCGAAGCTGCCGCAGACTCTCGGATTGCGCCAGAAATGGCGCGGTACATGAAGAATGTCGCGCCATTTATCGGTCTCAAGACCCCCGAACGCCGCGCTGCACTCAAACCGATACTTCAGACGCTCGGTCAACCCAGTGCTGATGATCTCTTCGCTCTCGTCAACGAGTTGTACGAGCAGCCGGAGCGCGAATTCAAATATGCGGCCTGCGACATCCTCGCCCGCTTCAACAAGCTGATTCCCGCCGACTGGATGGATACACATATCCGCCGCTGGCTCCTCACAGAACCGTGGTGGGACACCATCGACAGTCTCGTCAATGCGGCGATCGCTCCAGTCACCGCGCGAGACGCGAGTCTTGAGCCGACGATGTATGCGTGGCTTACGTCAGAGGAGATGTGGCTCCAGCGAGCCGCAATTGGACATCAGCGCGGTCGAAAAGCTAACACCGATGTTCCTTTGCAACTCCGCTATTGCGAGCAGGTTGCCACCGACTCGCGCTTCTTTATCGCCAAAGCCATCGGCTGGGCTCTGCGAGACCTCGCTGCTGTTGACCTCGCGGCGACTAAAGATTTCGTGGCGAAACACCCACAACTTCCTCGGGTTGCCGCGCGTGAGGCGATTCGCGGAATTGAACGCGCAGAACTTCGCGCTCAAGCCATGGCAAAATGAAGCCATGAAGAGTTTGATTGTTCGATGGGCCGTTCTTTCCGCCGCGATTTGGATTGGTGCGGAAATCCTTCCTGGAGTACAAGTCACAGGCAATGCTGTGACCTACGTCCTCATTGCACTTGCCTTCGGCCTCATCAACGTGACGCTTGGCAATCTCGCAAAACTTTTCACCTTCCCAGTCACCATTCTGACTTTCGGACTCTGGAATCTCGTCATCAACGCTCTGATGCTGCTTCTGACCGATCGCGTGAACGATTCGCTCGCCATCGCAAGCATCTGGTGGGCCATCGGCATGGCACTCATCATTTCGATTGTTAATGCTTTGCTCTCGCCGCTCAAGCGGGCCGCGAAGAAGAAGTAGTGACGAACCACCTTCCAGAGCGAAGCTCCGAACCAGGCGAGTTCTACCTCTCTGTGGGCGTCGGGCCGCACCCCGAGCCCTGGCCAAGTGGCCCTGAGTACGACGTCGAGCTACTCGCGAACGGCGATCGTCGCAACATCCTCGATGAGTTTCGGTATCTCACCGTCGACGCGATTCGTGCAAGGCTTGCAGAGAAGCGAAGTGCAGTTCATGTCGCCATCGAAAATTGGCAGCATGATCTCAACATTGGCGCACTCGTGCGCACGGCCAACGCGTTCAATGTGTCGGGCATGCACATCATCGGCAAGAAGCATTGGAATCAGCATGGCGCGCTGATGACCGACAAATACGTCGAGATTTATCACCATGAGTCTGTCGGCGCATTTGTAGAATTTTGTCGCGACAATGAACTCACGATTGTCGCCTTCGACAACACTGCCGGTGCACAAGCCTTAGATACCTTTGATTTCCCGAAAAACTCGGTATTGGTTTTTGGCAATGAAGGCATCGGCCTCACACCTGAGGCGACGGAAGCTGCACAGCACCACGTCGCAATCACGCAGTATGGATCAGTGAGATCGCTGAACGCCTCCGCCGCAGGAGCCATCGCCCTCTTCGCATGGATGCAGCAGCACCGCCCTAGCAGTTAACCGCTAGCCAAGCAGCGGCCGAAGTTCCACCTTGCGATTGCAGGCTTTTGATCCGCCCGCGGCCAATTGCTTCGCCACCTCGAGGCTGTCCGCCTCAATAAGCCAGAAACCGCTCATATATTCGTCGTTATCGATCAGCGGGCCGTCCGTGAAGATGCCCGCGTCCGCGCGGTTATCAATCACGGTCGCGGTACTTGGCGAATTGATGCCGCACGCGATAATCCAGTGACCGTTTTCGCGAAGACCATCATTAAACGCGTCGATAGCCGCCATTTCGTCGCCAGATGCAGAGCCAGACTGGTTGTCGATTACAGCAATGATGAAACGCATACAAATCTCCAAGAGGTTCACATCGATGGGAACCATCAAGGTCCCACGGCGCAGCCTACGAGTCAGCTGCCACCTGCGAAACACACGGCATCCCGCTACGCCATGATTAGCGCATGGTCTCCACTCACTCAAGCAGCTACTGGGATGACATCCACCAGGACAAGGGTCACGATGTCAGCTGGTGGCAAGACGAAAACGCTTTGTGGATGGATCTCGTCGAGGAGACCGGAATCGCGAGCGGATCCGTCGTCGACATTGGGGCAGGCACGTCGATTTTTCTGGCTGCAATGGCACGCAGAGGATTTGGCCCTCTGTATGCAAACGATATTTCTGCCTCCGCACTCAGTGAACTTAAGAAGCAGATGACTGAGGTTGATGCAGACACCTACTTCTTCCCCGTCTCCGTCACCGAGCTGGAACTGCCAGAACAAGTTGAAATCTGGCATGACCGAGCGGTGTTTCACTTTCTGACGGATTCCGCAGATCACGCTGCTTACCACCGCGCCTTACTCAAAAATACCTACGCTGGCAGTGCCGTCATCATCGCGACCTTCTCCCCCAATGGTCCAGAAACGTGCAGCGGTTTGCCCGTTCAACGTTGGTCACCCGAAGACCTCGAGGCATTTCTTGGCGATCAGTTCGCATCACTCGCCAAGCACACGCGATTGCACACCACGCCATGGGGAGCAACACAAGAATTCACCATCGTTATCGCGAAGCGAAAGTGACACTGTGTCGACAGAGCTTTCACCTCAACGACAAATTGCACGTATCGCGATTCCGGTTAGCCTCGAATACATCGTCGCGCTCGGTCTGAACTTCATTAACCAAATCATCGTCGGCGGTCTCGGGGCTGTTGCCATCGCAGCAGTGGGCTTTGCTAACAGCCTGACGTTTATTTTGGTAATCACACTCAGCGCTATCGGTGTTTCGTCGCAGATTCTGGTCTCGCGAGCCTACGGCGCAAAGCGCGTGCATGACTTGAACCAAACAGTGACCAACACGCTGCTATTCGCCATCTCGGTCGGCGGCTTCCTCTCACTCATTCTCGCAATCTGGCCGCGACAGATTCTGATGATGGCAGGCGCATCGAATGGGGTCGCAGAGCTTGGGACGACGTATCTCAGACTGACAGCACTCACTCTCGCCGGACATCTCACCATCTCTGTGCTGAGTGCAGTGCTTCGAGGAACCGACCATGCCAAAGCGCCGCTGCGCGCTACGTCGTTCGCCGTAGTCCTCAACACGGTGTTGTCATACGTCTTGGTCTACGGAGTTTTCGGCTTCCCAGAATTAGGAGTCGATGGCGCAGGCTGGGCCACACTCATCTCGACCATTATCAGAGCCGGCATTCTGTTCGTGCAGACATACGTTATTTATCGAGTCAGCGCTTGGGAGATGGCACAGTCGTGGAAAGAACTTGTCTCCGTTCTAAAACCCGTGTTCGTCACTGCTATCCCGTTCGGTCTCACTGAGCTGGTCTGGACGCTTGGCATCTTCAGTTACAACGTCGTGCTCCAGAGGCTTGGTGACGAGCCGCTCGCTGCGTCACAGATCTCGAATAGTTTGGAAGGCGTTTTCATCACCGCGAGCATGGGTCTTGCGTCCGCGGCCTCAGCGCTGATCAATCGCGAAATCGGTGCTGGTGATGGCGCGGCCGCCAACGAATGGCGTCGAACCATCATGCGTACTGGTCTCTACACCGGCTCCCTGTTCGGCGTCCTGTACGGCGCTACCTCCTTCTTCATCCCTGCATGGTTCGAAAACGCTGGCAGCTCCGTACAGCAGATGGCAATCGCTGGCATCGTCGTCAACGCGATTTTTCAGGTAGTCAAAGTCCGCAACATGATTCTTGCGGGCGGTGTTCTCGCGAGCGGAAATGTCTTGCGCGGAATCATTTGGGGTGACCTCACCGGTGCGCTGTTCGTCGGCGTCCCACTGGCCATCGCACTCGGTCTGTTTACTCCCCTCGGATTTTGGGGAGTCCTCATCGCTCGCTGCGTAGACGAAGCAGCCAAACTCCTGATCTTTAGCTGGCATGGCCGCCGCATCAACTGGAACCAGGTGGCGCTCGACCATGCAGACGATCAGACGCCTGATGTGGGAAAGTAGCGCCATGGAAGACGAACTCGATCGCCAGATCATTCGAAGGCTGTCAGAGGACGGGCGCGCTGTGTTCGCGGACATCGCGCGTGAAACCGGTCTTTCGACTTCCGCACTGCACCAACGAGTCAAGCGTCTTGAAGCACGTGGTGTCATCAAGGGCTATCGCGCCACCATTTCGCGCGAAGAAATCGGTCAACCGCTGACAGCGTTTGTGAGTCTCACACCAACGGACCCGGTGGTTAGTGACAACATTCCGCAATTGCTCGAAGACATTGCAGAAGTTGAATCCTGCTGGTCGGTCGCTGGCGCTGAGTCCTACATTCTTAAAGTCAATGTGGCGACGCCGTTAGATCTCGAAACCCTGTTGAGTCGCATTCGCACGACAGCCCAAGTCTCGACTCGAACCACCATCGTGCTTTCGACGTCTTTCGAAGATCGACCGCCAGCTCTTTAGCAGCCGATTACTGGTTTGCCATCTCGTGCTTGATGGCGGCCACGAACGCATCAATGTCTTCTGCGGTGGTGTCCCACGAGCACATCCATCGAACTTCGCTGGCTACCGAATCCCACACATAGAACTTGAATGACTTCTGCAAACGCTCGATGACAGGCATCGGCAACACTGCAAACACGGCATTGGCCTGAGCGGGCCGTGGAACGCTCACACCAGGAATTGCCTTGACGTCGGCTTCGAGCTTGCGCGCCATAGCGTTGGCATGCTGGGCAGAGCGCAACCACAGGTCACCTTCAAACAAAGCCACCAACTGCGCACTCGTGAAACGCATTTTTGAGGTGAGCTGCATTGACGTCTTGCGGATGAACGGCACCGCATCGGCAAGAGCCGGATTCAAAACGACAACCGCTTCAGCAGCCATCGCACCATTCTTGGTGCCACCGAGGGACAAAATGTCGACGCCGGCATCGGTCGTGAACGCGCGCATCGGAACTCCGAGTGCAGCCGCAGCGTTAGAGATGCGAGCACCGTCCATATGCACGGTCAAGCCAAGACTATGCGCGTGATCGCAAATTTCCTTAACTTCGTCAACTGAATACAGCGTGCCCATTTCTGTCGACTGCGTAATCGACACCACAGCAGCTTGTGCGCGGTGGACGTCACCGAAGCCTGTGGCATGAACATCAATCAGTGCAGGAGTGAGCTTTCCGAAAGGGGCAGGAACGGTCCACAACTTGAGCCCCGCCACCTTTTCGGGTGCACCACCTTCGTCAGCGTTGATGTGCGCCGACGATGCACAAATCACTGCTTCCCATTGCCGAGTCATCGCCTGGAGCGACACAACGTTGGCGCCAGTACCGTTGAACACAGGGAAGATCCGAGCCTGTTCACCAAAATGAGCCCGCGCCACATCTCCGAGACGCGCCGTCACGACATCGTCGCCGTAGGCAGTCTGATGACCTACGTTGACGGCAGCCATCGCCGCAAAAATCTCTGGATGGATTCCCGCGTAGTTGTCGCTGGCAAAGCCGCGCCACACATTCTCAATCACGCTGCACTCCTTGTGACCCGGTAATTCCGCTAACCCCAGCAATAGTAGAGGCAAGCTTTGAACGAAGCGCTTCGTAGAAGACATTCAGTGGAAACTCATCCGGCAGCACCACATCGACGAGTTCTTTGGTTTCGCCACTGATTGGAAGAGCTTCCACGCCTTTGGCCCAGACCGAACCTGGATGCGGCTGCACCCATGAGGCAACGAATTCATACGTCGCAAGCCAGTGCGCCAACTTGGACCGATCAATACCGTCGCGATAGAGGTTGTCAACTGCTTCGCACAGCGCAACCACGACTTCATCGATTCTTGACCAATCGAGTGACAACGTGTTGTCGGTCCACCGAAGCACATCGTGCTTATGCAGCCACGCGAAAATTAGCTGGCCACCCAGGCCGTCGTAGTTTCGTTCGCGTCCGCCAGTGATGGGGAATCTGAAAAGGCGATCAAACAGAATCGCAATGCGCACGTAGCGCGCAAGGTAAACAGTCTCATCGAGAGCAAGTGTTTCGCGATAGGTGTTGAGATCACAACGAAGCTCTTCAAGCGCATACAGCCAGTAGGGCATCCGCTGTTTGATCATGAACGGATCGAAAGGCAAGTCTCCGTGGCTATGTGCCCGATCGTGAATCAGATCCCACAGCACAAACGTTTCTTGAGCAAGAGATTGTCGACTCAGCAGAAGCTCTGCCTCAGGAGGCAAGGACATCTTGAGCAGACCGCTCGCTTCCATTGCAATGCGGCGGAAACGTGCCGATTCGCGATCGCAGAAAATGCCACCCCACGTAAACGTTCCCACTTCTCGGGTGGCGACGGTCTCTGGGAAGAGCACCGCTGAATGGGTGTCGTATCCCTTCGTGAATCCAACAAACTCAATCGGCACGAACGCTGGGTTTTGGTACTTCGTGCGTTCTAGTTCCGCGAGCCAGTCTGGCCAAAAAGTCGAAGTAATGACCGCTTCAAAGTTGCGGTTGAGATTTCCGTTCTGCGTGTACATCGGAAAAACGACAAAGTTGTGAAGGCCGTCTTGGCGCATTTGATCCGGATGGAAGAGCATCAGTGAATCGAAAAAGTCTGGAACACCAAAACCGTTATCAATCCAGCGCTGCACGTCTGTCAGCGTCATCTCAAGATGCGCCGCTTGATGCGGAAAATGCGGCGCGATTTCAGCGATGGATGTAAGCATGATGTGGGCTGCAGTTGAGACGGCCACGTCGTCGCGATGCTCATCTTTGATGGAACCGTCTTTGTTCTGGAGCGGTCGCAGCGTCTCGATTGCCTCGACGAGTGAGTGCCACGCTGGTGTCTGAATGACTTCCGAGGAGGTTGCCGATTCGCTCAAAACATTTCGAGGCGCAAGCCAGGTCACCAGGTTGAGCCACAGCGCACGATGGCTCAGTTCGGCAACAGAGTCGTCACCGAGGAAGTCAGAATCAGCAAGCACAACAACCCGGCCAGCGCCAAACTGTCGTCCCATCGCCAGTGGCGCATTCGGATGCGAAGCGTCCGCGGATGTTTGAAGAAAAGCGAACGCGCCCGAATCATTAGCCGCACTCAGCGTGCCAGCTCGGTACATGCACACACTTTCAACACCTGACAACAGGTCGACTGCACCCTGAGCTGACTTTTGGGCCAAAATCCAGGTAGGAACATCTTTGTGTGCGTGAGTCGGATCTTGGACGGTGGCGTTGTTGACGATGATGCCAAAGCGTGCCGCCAGCTCGGCATGAGTGTTTGCGTACTTCGGTGCCTCTGTCTCTGCCGTAATCAACAGTCCACCACCGCGCTCGACGAACGCCACAAGCGCATCCATCTCTGCGTCAGTGAGCTTGGGCGAACCAACTTTGGTGGTCGATTCCCAGTCATCGTCTGCGGCGTGAGGGATCACGACAACGTCAGCGCCTGCGAGAACTTCCGTATCAAAGAGACCCTCGCTGAGCGCGGTGACCACGAAGCCCGCCGAGCGAGCCGTCTCGGCAATGTCCGCGTAGCTAGCGTCTGCGGGATTCTGAGGATTCATCGCCGCAGCAAGCTCCGGTCGCGTAGTCCAGGCTTGCCGATGCGCTTCATCCACAAGAATTCGACCGATGAACGTCATTTCTGCCCCTTTGCAGGATAATGTCCCGTGATTTAGATGCTTGAGCGTACATTATCCCTCAGAATTGTCCGAAAACTGCATCTAGGCTTGTCCTACTCGCCCTCACACTGAGGCTCTAGGAGGATTCATGGCAACAATCAACTTTTACGGTGCAGACTGGTGTGGAGATTGCCGTCGTTCAAAGAAGCTCCTCGACAGCAACAACATTGAGTACACGTATCACGACGTTGAGATCGATGACGCAGCCCGCGCGAAGTCTCAAGAAATCAGCGGCAAGATGTCGATTCCAGTGATTCAGTTCGAAGATGGCAGCTTCTTTGTTGAGCCATCTGATCCAGAACTCAAAGCCAAACTCCAAGAGCTTGGGTTGCTCGCCTAACTCATGCCTGAAATTCTGACGTTCGCCGATCCTGAAGAGACACACGATGCCATTGCGGCATTTTTGCTCGAAGGTGTGCGGGCCTTCTTCGAATATGTTCCTGAAGTTCACCTTGCCATGACTGGTGGCACGGACGGCACTCAGACGTCCCTGTCGTTTCTCAAACTTCTCACAGCGCAGCCCGTCGATGGCCGAGTGCACCTCTGGTGGAGTGACGAACGCTTTGTTGATTATGACGATGACCTGCGCAACGACAAGCAGATCGCCCAGCTCGTTGAAGAGTTTCGACTTGGCTCCTTCGTTGAATGCCATCGGGCTCCATCACCTTCGGACAGCGATATCGAAACCGCCGCTCTGCGCTGGGAAAAGGAAGTCAGCCAGATTGACTTTGCTTTTGCCGTCGTTGGCGTTGGTCCAGACGGACACATCGCTTCGCTTTTCCCTGGCCACTGGGACATCAACGAGCCTCGCGCCGTATTCGCTGTGACCGACTCTCCGAAACCGCCGGCAGAGCGACTCACATTCAGTTTCGCAACTATTCGAGACGCCCAAAACATTGCAGTGATCGCCACAGGCGTGAGCAAAGCAGCCGCGATTTCCGGCGCAATCGCAGGCAAGAACTCTTTGCCGATTACCGCACTCGCATCTCTGGAACAATGCTCGTTGTGGCTTGATGATGCAGCTGCCCGCTCGCTTCCAACTTCCATGGAGACAGAATGAACGCACCAACAACAACTCCAACGCTGGCCATGGTGGGTCTCGGCCGTATGGGCGCCAACATTGTTCGACGCCTACAGAAAAATGGCATCAGCACTGTCGCCTACGACATCAATCCTGAAGCGGC
>JAFMIT010000054.1 GCA_017853815.1 Actinomycetota bacterium | reverse complement strand
CGATCTTTGGGCACCCGCACCTGACCACCAGGGACGTCGACAATGAGATTCGCACCATCGTCACCAGAAACACGTCCGTTGACAAGATTGCTCTGACCAAGGAAGTTCGCGACAAATGCTGTGCGCGGCAGCTCGTACATCGCCTCTGGAGCACCCATCTGCTCGATGACGCCCTGGTTCATGACCGCAATGGTGTCGGCCATTGTCATGGCTTCCTCTTGGTCGTGAGTTACGTGCACGAAGGTGGTGCCCATTTCGCTTTGAATGCGCTTGAGCTCAATCTGCATTTGGCGGCGCAGTTTGAGATCGAGCGCACCTAGCGGCTCGTCAAGCAGCAAAACGTCTGGACGATTGACGAGCGCTCGCGCAACAGCGACTCGCTGCTGCTGACCACCAGAGAGTTGAGCTGGCTTACGGCGTGCCAAGTGACCGAGCTCCACGAGTTCAAGGACCGCGTTGACCTGGGCATCGACCTCTGCGCCTTTGAGGCCACGACGTCGAAGACCGAACGCAATGTTCTCGTAGATGTCGAGATGTGGGAAAAGTGCATACGACTGAAACACGGTGTTGATGCTTCGACGATACGGACGCAACGTGGTGATGTCGCGTTCGCCAAGCAAGATTTGACCAGCCGTCGGCTGCTCCAAACCTGCCACCATGCGCAAGGTAGTGGTCTTGCCACAACCAGACGGTCCGAGCAGAGCGAAGAACGAGCCTGCTGGGATGGTGAGCGAAAGGTCGTCAACCGCAGTAAAGGCGCCAAATGACTTGGTGACCCGAACTAAGTGCAGATCTTCAACAACGTGGGCTTCCATGGAGACTGACACTGCGGTCGACTGTCCTTTCTAATGCTTAAGCGCCGGCGAGAGCTTGGAACTTCTCTTCAAAGCTTGCTTGCTGAGCGTCAGAAAGCAACATGAAGGTCTGAACCCGAGCTTTGGTCTCGTCGTCTGGGAAGATGGCGGGATTGTTGACCATGGTTGGGTCAATGCTTTCCATCGCTTCTTGAGCGCCTTCGACTGGGCAGATGTAGTTCACATAGGCAGCAACACGCGCAGCGTTCTCTGGGTCGTAGTAAAAGTCCATCCACTTTTCAGCATTCTTCTTGTGCTTTGCACCGATCGGAATGACCATGTTGTCGGTCCACAGCGTGCCGCCTGATTCAGGAATTGCGAATCCGTAGGTGCTGGTGTCGTTGAGCATGTCGCCCGACCATGCGATGGCTGCGGCAATTTCGCCCGCGGCCATGGCAGCCTTGTAATCGTTACCAGTTACCTGACGGATCTGGCCGCTATCGACCTGCGCCTGAAGAACCTCGAGCGCAGCATCGAAGTCAGCATCAGTGAAATCGTCTGCCCGCTTGCCAAGTGCCATCAAGATGACGCCCATCGAGTCACGCATCTCTGAAAGAATCGTGATGCGACCTTTGAGCTTTGGATCCCACAACTCGTCAACAGTCTTCAATTCGGTCTTGCCAGTCAGTTCCTTGAGGAGCTTCTTGTTCCAGCCGAGACCTCCGAAGCCGCTCTGCCATGGCAAGCTGTAGTCGCGATTTGGATCGAAACCAACACCCATCCACGCTGCGCCGACGTTCTTCGAATTCGGCACGTTCGACTTGTCGATCTTCTGGGCATAACCCTTTGAAATCCAGAGACCCGCCATCCAGTCGGTAGGGCTCACGAGGTCGCGGTCGATGGACTGGCCAGCTTCGAGCTGTGGCTTGACCTTCGCGTAAAACTCGTTGTTGTCGTTGTAGTCCTCTGTGTAGTTCATCGTGATGCCTGTGGCCTCTTTGAACTTGTCCAAAGTCGGGCGGTTACCGGCATCATCGATGTCAATGTAATCAATCCATGTGGACCAATTCACCCACTTCTCGGTGTCTGACAAGTCTTCAACAGCAGTTGGTGATACCGAAGGCTTAGTGCCTCCGACGCCACAGGCGCTGGCGAACGCGGCGGCTCCACCAATGGCACCAACCTGCAACAACCGGCGGCGGGACATCGCCGCGACGAGCGACTGGGTCATGGGGTCAAGCGGTGTGCGATCCATCTCATTGCCTTTCGATTGTTTGATATTTAAGCGAGCGAAGCCATCACGTGCTTGATGCGCGTGTAGTCCTCGAAACCGTACATGGACAAGTCTTTACCGTAACCCGAATGCTTGAAGCCACCGTGCGGCATTTCAGACACCATCGGAATGTGGGTGTTGATCCAAACTGCACCAAAATCAAGATACTTCGACATGCGCATTGCTCGGGCAAAGTCTTTGGTCCACACAGACGATGCAAGGCCGTACTCCACGCCGTTGGCCCACGTCAGGGCTTGTTCTTCGTCAGCAAAGCGCTGAACCGTCATGACTGGTCCAAAGATTTCGCTCTGAATCATTTCGTCGGACTGCTGCAAGTTGGCGACAACGGTGGGCTCGATGTAGAAGCCGTTCGAGGTCTGACGCTTTCCGCCAGCGACAACCTCCGCGTGCTGAGGCACACGATCGAGGAATCCGAGAACGCGTTCCATCTGGTTTTTGTTGTTGACTGGAGGTACGAAGCCGTCGCCGCCAGGGCCATCAGCGAGTGTGGTCTGGGTGTTCTTCGCCTGTTCAGCGAGAGCCGCGACAAATTCATCGTAGATCTTGTCCGCTACGAGCACACGAGTTGCTGCAGTGCAGTCCTGGCCGGCGTTGAAGTACCCGGCAATCGCAAGCCACTCAGTCGCGGCGGCGATGTCTGCATCTTCAAACACGACCACAGGAGCTTTGCCGCCGAGTTCCAAGTGAACTCGCTTGAGGTCTGAGGCCGCGCTCTTGGCAACTTCCATGCCTGCACGCACTGAGCCAGTGATTGCGACCATCTGAGGACGTTTGTGTTCCACCACGAGACGACCTGTATCGCGATCACCACAGATAACGTTGACAACACCGGGAGGCAAGATCTCTGCCATCATCTCGGCCATTCGCACGGTGGACATTGGCGTCGTGTCGGATGGCTTAAGAACAACCGTGTTTCCCGCTGCAATCGCAGGAGCAAACTTCCACACCGCCATCATCATTGGATAGTTCCATGGCGTTACCTGACCGATGACACCGATGGGCTCGCGGCGAATAAAGGATGTGAAACCAGAGAGGTATTCACCCGCGCTCTTGCCTTCGAGATTGCGAGCTGCTCCAGCGAAGAATCGAATCTGGTCAATCATCGGAGGAATTTCTTCCGACATCGTTACTGCGACTGGTTTGCCAGTGTTCTCTGACTCAATCGCGACGAGTTCTTCGGCGTGCGCTTCGAACATGTCCGCAATGTCGAGAAGCGCTTTCTGGCGAACACTGGGAGTGACGTCACGCCAGCCGGCGAATGCATCGCTAGCAGCCGCGTAGGCGGCGTCCACGTCTGCCGAGGTGGAGATCGGAGCCGCCGCAAAGACTTCACCCGTGTGCGGATTGACGAGTTCGCTCACTGCGCCATCAGAGGCAGGACGAGATTCACCGTTGATGAAATTGTTGATTTGCCGCGGTGCGGACACGATTCACCTTCACTTCGTTGTGGGGTCAATAACGGGGGTAGTTTGCCAGCGCGCAACTTAACTCACGCCACAGCGCCACGCCATAGCCGAAACCAGACCTTAACCAACCTCTCTGGGCTGAAGTTTGACCCTGGAGTGCTTGCTTCTTGCTACCTTCGAAGGCAGACTGCGAACACCTACTTCGTTTCATGGGACTGGTGATATCAGGCAACACCCTGCCGATACCCGCCTGTCCCTCTGTGCCTCCTAAGGCCCCCACTGGAAACGAACGATTCTCATGCAAGAACCAACCATCGAAGAACTCTCTCGGGCACACCTATGGATGTGCTTCACTCAGCATTCGCGTTACGAGACGGGTGAACAAATCCCCGTCATGGTCCGCGGTGAGGGGTGCTACGTGTTCGACGAGCACGGCAAAAAGTACCTAGACGGTCTCGCTGGCCTGTTCACCTGCCAAGTGGGCCATGGCCGCACCGAACTCGGTGCCGCTGCAGCAGCACAAGCCGACCAGCTGGAATTCTTCCCTTTGTGGACGTACGCCCACCCGGCCGCGGCGAAGTTGGCGGCGAAGTTGGCGAGCTACACCCCTGGCGACCTCAACCGAGTGTTCTTCACCTCCGGCGGGGCCGAGGCTGTCGAGTCTGCCTGGAAACTCGCCAAGCAATACTTCAAAATTCAAGGCCACCCGATGAAAACCAAAGTGGTGAGCCGTTACCTTGCGTATCACGGCACAACTGCGGGCGCGCTGTCTGTCACAGGCATTCCAGTCATCAAGACGATGTTTGAGCCGCTTGTTCCCGGTGCCATCAAAGCGCCCAACTGCAACATTTACCGTGCATCCGAAGACTTGCGCGACGATCCTGAGGCATTCGGCGCCTGGGCTGCCGAACAAATGGAAGCGGCCATTCTCCAAGAGGGGGCAGACACAGTCGCTGCAGTTTTCGTTGAGCCAGTCCAAAACGTTGGCGGAGCTTTTGTTTCGCCGCCGGGGTACCTCGAAAAGGTCCGCGACATTTGCACTCGTCACAACATCTTGATGATTGCGGACGAGACGATTACTGGTTTTGGTCGGATTGGTGAGATGTTCGCCATCAATCGCTATGGGGTGACGCCGGACATCATTACGTGTGCAAAAGGACTCTCATCTGGATACGTGCCAATCGGAGCGGTGCTTGCGAGCGAGAAACTCTTCGACGCTTTTGTTGAAGGCGGCCACATGTTCACTCACGGCTTCACCTATTCAGGCCATCCAGTTGCGGCAGCGGTAGCGCTGGCGAACATTGACCTGCTTGAACGCGACGGAATCATTGAGCATGTTCGCGAACACGAAGATCTCTTCCGGTCGACGTTGGAGAAACTAAAGGACTTGCCGATTGTTGGCGATGTTCGTGGTGCTGGCTACTTTTACGCAGTCGAACTCGTAAAGGATCAACAAACTCGCGAGAGCTTCAGCGACGAAGAGTCCGAACACATTCTGCGGGGGTTCATTTCGCGCAAGCTATGGGAGAACGGCCTGTACTGCCGAGCTGACGACCGAGGTGATCCAGTCATTCAATTCTCGCCACCTTTGATCGCGGGCCCTGAGCAGTTTGACGAAATCGAACGCATCATGCGCTCTGTCCTCACCGAAGCAATGGAGCTGCTGTAAATGTCGGATAAGACAGCTCTGACCCGTACCAAGCACAAAGGCGTCGAGGATCGAGAGCAGATTCATTCCATTCTCGATGCCAGTTCGGTTGGCTACATCTCGTGGGCGGAAGAGAATCAGCCCTACTTGATTCCGCTTGCGTATGTGCGCGATGGCGATCGACTGCTCTTCCACGGTTCGACTGGAGCAGGCGCACTTCGCAAGCTTGCAGCGGGTTCGCCGTGTTGCTTTAGCTCGTTTGTGCTCGACGGATACGTGCTGGCTCGGTCTGCGTTCGAGTCGTCAATGCACTATCGATCCATCGTCGCTTTCGGTGTCTGCCGAGTGCTCGACGGTGAAGAAAAAGTGCAAGCCATGAACATCATCACCGAGGGGCTATTCCCCGAACGCACGGCGACTCTGCGCCCGATGCTCGATAAGGAAGTTGCAGCCACGCTGATTCTCGAGTTGCCGCTTGACGAAGTGTCGGCAAAGGTGTCAGCGGATCAGCCACACGATGAGGGCGACGATATTTCCTGGCCCGTGTGGGCTGGTGTAGTTCCCATTCAGCATGTACTCGGGACACCGGCGCCAGCAGACAACTTGATGAATGAGTTTCAGGCTGTCCCCGAATACATCTCGCGCTGGACCAAGTAGCAGAACTGCTCATGAACGGTTCACTGTGGTGGGATCAGCTTTCTGATGTCGAGCGGGCGTTTGAGCGTCCGAGACTTGATGACGACCTCTCCGTGGATGTCTGCATTGTCGGTGGCGGATACACAGGCCTTTGGACTGCGTTCTGGCTGCAGGAACTCGATCCAACGCTCAGCATCGTCGTGTTGGAAGCGGAAGTTGTTGGCTTTGGCGCCAGCGGTCGAAACGGAGGCTGGTGCTCTGCTCTGTTTCCAGCAAGCATGGACAACATGCAGGCACGCGTCGGGCGCGAAGCAGCGCGAGCAATGCAGTCGGCGATGTTCGAAAACCTCAACACAATGCAGGGCATCATCGAAGCGCACGGCATTGAGTGCGACTGGAATCGCGGAGGCACTGTTTCATTGATTCGATCAGCTGCACAACGGTCTCGCGCAGTTGCGGAAATAGATTATTGGCGCAGTTGGGGATTCGGAGATTCGGACTATTCACTTCTCGGACCAGCAGAGGCACGTGGAATCCTCAACAGCCCAGACACTCTCGGTGCTGTTTACACGCCGCATTGCGCACGCATCCAGCCCGCAAAACTGGCGCGCAATCTCGGCCGACTTGTCGAAAGTCGAGGAGCCTCGATTCTTGAGCACACTCGCGCGGAGCGAATCGACAAAGGCGCTGTGACAACGGGGTCTGGCACCGTGCACGCCACATGGCTTGTCAATGCGACTGAAGCCTGGGAATCCCAATGGAATCCTCGCGACCGAATCCCCGTGTATTCGTTGATGGTTGCAACCGAACCTCTCAGCGAAGATCAACTCGCACTCGTCGGTCTAGCTGGCGGCGAGACGTTTGCGGACATGCGCAACCTGATTATTTACGGGCAGAGGACGGCCGACAATCGAATCGCTTTCGGTGGTCGTGGTGCGCCGTACCACCTGGGCAGCAAAATTCGTCAAGAGTTTGACTCGAATAAGCGAATCCACAGCGCCATTCGAGAAGTGCTCATCGAGTTATTGCCGCAGCTCAGGACCGTTGCGTTTACACACGAGTGGGGCGGCCCACTAGGCATCCATCGCGATTGGCATCCGTCGGTGACTTTCAACCATGACACCGGCTTAGCCAGCGCAGGCGGCTATGTTGGCGATGGCGTGGCATCTACCCACCTTGCTGGCCAAACACTTGCTCATGCCATCACCGGACAGCAATCGCCGCTGCTCTCACTACCGTGGGTTAATCACGAGAATCCCCGATGGGAAGTCGAGCCAATTCGCTGGTTAGGCGCAAATCTTGGCCTCAGAGCGATGACCATTGCCGACTCAGAAGAGCGAGTGACCAAGCGCCCATCGCTCGCTGCCGGGCTCTTTAATCGCTTCCTCGGACATTAACTTTGTTGAATCTCTTAAATCTTTAGCTAGCATCGATGCACTAGGAGGAACGATGTCGCAGTCACCGCTCGACTTGCTCGATCTTGATAGAAGTCTCACCACCGAGCAGAAGCTCATTCGGGGAGTCGTCAGTGACTACGTTCGTGACCGGATTGCGCCGAACATTTCAGGCTGGTTTGAGAACGAGAACATTCCTACCCGCGAGCTCGCCCGCGAAATGGGTGAGCTCGGTCTGCTGGGTATGCATCTCGAAGGTTATGACTGTGCTGGCACTGACGCTGTGTCTTATGGACTCGCCTGCCTTGAACTTGAGGCCGCCGATTCTGGGCTTCGTTCGCTCGTCAGCGTTCAGGGCTCCCTTGCGATGTATGCAATCTGGGCTTTCGGCTCTGAAGACCAAAAACTCGAGTGGCTCCCCCAGATGGCGAGAGGCGAGAAACTTGGGTGCTTTGGACTCACCGAAAGTGACTTTGGGTCGAACCCGTCGGGGATGCGCACTCATGCCAAACGCGATGGCTCTGACTGGGTGCTCAACGGCACTAAGTACTGGATCACCAACGGCACGGTGTCAGACGTCGCGATTATTTGGGCCCAAACGGACGCAGGTATCCAAGGTTTCCTCGTTCCGACAGACACACCAGGCTTCACGGCAAAACTCATCGAACACAAACTGTCGCTGCGAGCTTCGCACACTGCCGAACTGGTTCTCGACAATGTTCGGCTTCCCGATGCCGCCATCCTGCCGAATGCGAAAGGTCTCAAGGCCGCACTGTCTTGTCTCAACGAAGCTCGTTTCGGAATCGTCTTCGGGGTCGTTGGCGCTGCTCGCAACTGCCTCGACACTGCTCTGAGCTACTCCAAGAGTCGAGTGCAGTTTGATCGACCGATTGCCGGTTTCCAATTGACCCAGGCGAAATTGGCGTCCATGGCCACATCACTGCAGACAAGCTATTTGCTGGCATTGCATTTAGGTGAGTTGAAAGATGCTCACGTGTTAACGCCGACCCAGATAAGCGTGGGCAAGTTCAACAACGCCAAGGCAGCGCTAGAAATAGCTCGCGAAGCGCGAAGCATTCTCGGTGGTGCAGGCATTTCGCTTGAGTACCCAGTCATTCGCCACATGGCAAATCTCGAATCGGTCGTGACCTACGAAGGCACGCATGAGATTCATACCCTCGTGATTGGCGAAGCGCTCACCGGTATCGCTGCTTACCGCGGCTAGAAACTCACGTGTCTTAGTTCTCTGCCGCGAGCTGAGGCGCAGCATGGCTGTAGTTGATGGTGCTCTTGGAATACTCGACGGGATGACTCACGTAGCGCGCCGCATCAATCTCCATGATCGGCTCAAGCCCGAGACTCTCAGCAAACTCGAACGCTTCGGCAATCGTGTGGATTGGGCCGACCGGCAGTTTCGCTGCTCGAAGACGATCCACCCAATGTTGAACTGATTCCTGCGCGAAGGTCGTGTTGAGAATTGTTGCCAACTCAGCACGATGTGCCACTCGCGCCGGATTGTTTACAAATCGAACGTCGCTTGAGACATCGTTTAGCCCTAAGGCGTCGCACAGAATGCGAAATTGGGCGTCGTTGCCGATCGCAACCACAAAATCTCCGTCAGCGGCAGAGAACAACTCGTAGGGCGCGATGCTCGGATGAGAGTTGCCAAGCGCACCGGGAACGACACCCCCAGCAACCCACGCGCTCGATTGGTTCACCATCGCTGAGAGCAGCGACTTGAGTAGCGAAAGTTCAATCTTCTGCCCCTCACCCGTTGCGTTGCGATGGAGAATCGCTGCCTGAATTCCCATCACCGCATGCAGTCCCGTGATGACATCGACAAGGGCGACGCCAACTTTGAAGTGATTGTCACTCTCGCCCGTAATGCTCATCAGCCCGCCAACCGCTTGGACGAGGAGGTCATAGCCCGGCAAATCTGCCGCAGCATCGGCACTACCAAATCCCGTGATTGAGCAATAGATCAGTTCGGGCCGATTGGATGACAATGACTCGTAATCCAGACCAAATTTCTTCATCGTTCCGGTGGGAAAGTTCTCGATGACAATGTCTGCTTGCTCGATGATGGCTCTCGCCTGCTCAACACCGCCCTCTGTCTTGAGATCAAGTGCGACGGATTGCTTGTTGCGATTGACGGAATGAAAGTACGTCGACATCCCATCACCTGCGAAAGGTGGCCCCCAACTTCGCGTGTCATCGCCGAGTTCAGGTCGCTCAATTTTGATGACACGCGCTCCCAGGTCTGCAAGCAACATGGTCGCGTACGGGCCAGCAAGCACTCTCGAAAAATCTGCAATGACAATACCGTCGAGAGCGCCTGACATGGACTACCCCTCTTTGGCCGCGAGCTGTCCGCAAGCGCCGTCAATTTCACGGCCGCGGGTATCGCGAACTGTGACGCTGATACCGCGAGCTTCGAGACGTCGGACGAATTCTTTCTCGTCACGGGGATCGGACGCCGTCCACTTGGAGCCAGGCGTCGGATTCAACGGAATCAGGTTGACGTGAACCAACTGGCCACGCAATAAATCGGCAAGAAGATCGGCTCGCCAGGCGTGATCGTTGATGTCACGAATCAAGGCGTACTCAATAGACACACGTCGACCGGTCGCATCGGCGTATGTCCACGCGGCATCGAGTACTTCAGAGACCTTGAAGCGAGTGTTGATAGGAACAAGCGTGTCACGCAATTCATCGTCTGGGGCATGCAAAGACACGGCCAAGCGAATAGGCATTCCTTCTTTGGCGAGCTGCAAAATCTTTGGCACTAAGCCAACTGTCGACACCGTGACGGAGCGAGCGGAGATGCCCAGCCCTTCTGGCGAAGGCTGAGTCATTCGACGAACGGCCGCGAGAGTTCGTTCGTAGTTAGCGAGCGGCTCTCCCATGCCCATGAAAACCACATTCGACACGCGACCAGGACCACCAGCAACTTCATCGCGAGCCAACGATCGAG
>JAFMIT010000053.1 GCA_017853815.1 Actinomycetota bacterium | reverse complement strand
GCCTACAGAAAAATGGCATCAGCACTGTCGCCTACGACATCAATCCTGAAGCGGCCCAAGCGCTCGCTGACACGGGTGCGACACCGGCAACTACTCTCGCAGAGATCGCGACGCTGATGCCGACTCCTCGAACCGTCTGGGTCATGGTTCCGGCATCTGTCACCAACCAAACCATCGAAGCTGTCGCGGCTGTCCTCGAGGCTGGCGACACCATCATCGATGGCGGCAACAGTTACTACAAGAATGACGTCGAAAACGCCCGACAACTCGCAACTCGCGGCATCAACTTCGTTGACGTTGGTACTAGTGGTGGGGTTTATGGACTCGAGCGCGGCTACAGCTTGATGATTGGCGGCGACAAGCAGGTTGTCGAAAATCTCACGCCTATCTTCGAAGCGCTCGCACCTGGCTTCGATGCAGCAGATCGCACTCCTGGTCGAGACGGAGAGATCGCCACCAGCGAAAAGGGTTACCAATGGTGTGGACCAGCTGGTGCTGGTCACTTCGTGAAGATGATTCATAACGGCATTGAGTACGGAATGATGGCCGCATTCGCAGAGGGTCTTGCCATCTTTGAGGCTGCTAGCGATCACGAACCCGGATACGACATTGATATTCCAGCGGTCACCGAAGTCTGGCGACGTGGCAGTGTCGTGGCGTCGTGGCTTCTCGACCTCACCGCGCAGGCCCTCGTCGAATCTCGCGATCTCGGCGACTACGCAACAGCGGTGTCGGACAGCGGCGAAGGTCGTTGGACTGTCGAAGCCGCGATCGATACCCAAGTTCCCGCACCTGTTCTGAGCGCAGCACTCTGGTCACGGTTTGCGTCTCGCGGAAACGACGACTTCAGCAACAAAGTTCTCAACGCTATGCGTTACAAGTTTGGTGGCCATAACGAAAATCCGCGCAAGGGTGCATAGTGCGCGCTGAATGCTTAGTGCTCTTCGGCGCTACCGGTGATCTTGCGAAGAAGAAGCTTTTCCCTGCGCTGTATCACATGCAGTTGAACAACGAGCTGGATATTCCAGTCGTTGGAGTGGCCTCGACGCGCTGGACTCAAGAGGAGTTCAAACAGAACGCGGTCGACGCAATTCGCAAAGCAGTGAAAGACGTCGACGAAAACGTTCTTAATGCACTGATTTCTTCAATGCGGCTCGTTATCGGCGATTACCGCGAACCCGCGACCTTTGAAGAATTGGGAATAGCTGTCGGAAACGCCGCACTGACGGTGTACTACCTCGCCATTGCGCCCGACCAATTCACCGCCGTCACCAACGGCCTCGCAAATGCTGGGCTTGCTTCTAAAGCTCGACTCGTCGTCGAAAAGCCGTTTGGTCGCGACCTCGAGAGCGCCAAAGCTCTCAACGAGGCCCTCGAACAAGTTGTTCGCGAGGATCAGATTTATCGCATCGACCATTACCTCGGCAAAGAATCTGTCGAGGATTTGTTGGTCTTTAGATTCGCAAACACGCTGTTCGAGCCAGTCTGGAATCGCAGATACATTTCTAATATCCAAATCACCATGTTCGAAAAATTCGGCGTAGAAGGCCGCGGGCGCTTTTATGACGGTGTCGGCGCAATGCGGGATGTTCTTCAAAATCACCTTCTGCAGGTGCTTGCGATGCTGACCATGGAACCGCCTATCGACTTGTCAGGCGAATCGATTCAAAACGAGAAAGTCAAACTTCTCTCAGCCATTCGAGAAGTTGAACCAGCAGAGATTGTCCGTGGTCAGTACGTGGGTTACCTCGATGAGCCTGGAGTTGCACCTGACTCCGATGTCGAAACTTTCACGGCAATGCGACTTCACATCGATAACTGGCGTTGGGCAGGCGTTCCGATTTTCTTGCGCACCGGCAAGCGCATGGCCGAGACATCTCTCGAGGCAGTCGTTGAGTTTCAGCAACCACCACGGCTGTTGTTCAAGCCAGTCGAGGGCCACTTGTCTTCGCCCAATGTGCTGCGGTTCCGACTCGGTGTTGGCGACGGCGTAGACATTCAGTTACAAGTCAAAGCTCCTGGCTCACAAATGTTCACTTCGCCTGTGGACCTGTCAGTGGAATTTTCGGCAGCTTTCGGTGAACGACAAGAGGCGTACGAGCGTCTGTTGGACGCCGCGATTGAAGGCGACCACTTCCGCTTCACGCGTATTGACGCTGTCCTCGAATCGTGGCGAATTTTGAACACGGCACTCAAGCAGCCGGCCGCGCTTGAGCCTTACGAATCTGGCAGCCATGGCCCTACGTGTGCCGACGATCTCATCGCCGATGTTGGTGGCTGGAATCCTCTGCACAACGCTGCGTTTACCGAAAATTGAGCACGAAACGCCTCACCAAAAACTAAGGGCCCGCATGAAGCGGGCCCATAGCTTTTCGGGGGGATATTCGATTAAGTCTCACTTAGACACGGGAGTCCAAGCAGGAGCAAACTAATTGCTTGCTCCCTTGTGTGCGCGATTATTGACCCGCTTTGAGCATAAGTCCAATAGTTTTTTCCTGACAATTTGATAATTTTTCCTTATGTCACGCCCCACCATCGCTCAGTTACAGGCTTTTGTCGCGGTCGCCGATCACGGCACCTACCGTGAGGCCGCCGCGGAGTTGCACACGAGCCAGCCCGCGGTGACCCAGCAGGTCCAATCGCTCGAGCGGACTTTGCGGACCACCATTTTTGATCGCACCAGCCGCGGAACCAAGCTCACCCCTGAGGGTTTCCAACTTTTGCCTTTCGCTCGTGCCGTGCTCGAAGCTGTCGAAAACCTCGGCTATGAGGCAGAGCGAGTTCGCACGGGCTTCACCCGCCTCAGGCTCAGCGCCATCCCCACCATGGCGCCGTACCTGCTGCCAGGCATCGTCCGCACGATGCGCACGAGCTTTCCCACCGTGCAGTTGAGTATTGGCGAGGCGCGTACGTCTCATCTCGTCGAGAAGCTCGTCTCCAACGATCTCGACATGGGCTTGATGGCCACGCCAGTGGGTCACCCGGCACTCACAGAGTTTGTTATCGCTGACGACCCGTTCTTGCTCGCTGTTGCATCTGACCACCCGATGGCCAGCGATTCGTCGGTAGGTGTTCACACCCTGAAAGAAGCAGACGTCCTGCTCATCGAAGATGGACACTGCTTGAGAGACCAAACCGTCGATGTCTGCGCGATGGCGGGCGCGAGCAATACTCGTGATGTCGGCTCGGCGGGCCTCTCGACTGTGTGTCAGATGGTTGTCGGGGGCCAAGGCGTTGCGCTGCTACCCCGCAGCGCTGCAACGTTGGAATGTCGTCCAGGCACTGGCCTTCACGGGATTCCTTTCTCACCTTTCGCAGACGGCAGCATCCCCAAGCGCACCATCGCACTTGCATGGCGCACGACCTCACCGCACGCAGATGAGTTATTGGAATTCGCTCACGCGATGAAAGCAGCTGTCACCGCTAGCTTGGGTTAAGCCGCCAATATCCAACCGCCAAGCTCGCAGCCGTGATCAACCACAGCTGGTAGGGAACAAAGAAGAGTCCCATCACGCTGTCGAATCGGAAAATAAGAAAACACAACATGAGTGTCGCAACTGCGGTTACGACGAGAAATCCGGCCGCTAGACCTAAGTTCTTCAACTGATAAAACGTGTACGACCACAGAATCGCTGTTGTTACCGTGACAATGAGTGTGATCGTCCAGATCCACACGTCCGCGAGTGGCGCACCGTTAGCAAATCTGACACTCACATATCCGAGCATCACGAAGTTGTACGGCCAAATCACACCGAAAATCCAGTTGGGCGGCTGCCATGGTGGTTGGACGAGAGACAGATACCAACCACTGCTGTTCGTCACCCAGAGTCCGGAGAGCGCCGCGTATGCCACTACCGCGATGACTAATAAACACGCGATAGCGAGCCGCATTGCTAGCTCACAGCTGCAATGACAATGCCCATGAGAGTCACGTTCAGAACGTCGCTCGCAACTTCGATGAGCCAGACTTTAAATCCTTGCTGACCAAAAAGTCGGTGACTCAATGATGGCGCTGCTGCGATGCCAACACCGAGGATCAGACCAACCAAACCACCCTGCGCAGGACCTACGTCGCTCGCTTCGTCGAGTTTGCCAATCACGAGCGCCATCACAATCGCCTGAACAACAACCGCGACAAAAGTGGAGCCAAACACAACGCCCATCGACATTCCGCCACCAGGTTCGCCGCCCTCTGGCTTGCCCAAGGCCCGCCACCAGACTGGGTAAAAAGTCTTCGGGCCAAACCACACAGCACCGCTAGTGAATCCGACAACTGTCGCGAGCACCACACCAAGCCAATTAATCGAACTCACACATATTCCTCACGTTAGATATTTCCGTCAGGCTACCAACATCTTCCGTCCTCATTTCCGGCGGCACGCGGCATCGCTGAGGATTCAACGTTGGCGTGGCACGAAACTGTGAGGATCGATATCCAAAATTGCGAAACCAGCACGAATCATGGCTGCTGCCATTTCGCTTCGTGTCGCCTCGCTCATCGTGCGAGACATCATGGCGGTGGCACCAAGCGGCAAACCACAAATCAGTACCAGCGCAGCTTCGATTCGTTCTTCTGACCAACCAGATTCGGGAATCAGTCCGACTCGGACAAACAGCTCCCGATATATGTCGAGTATGCGCAGGCGAATCGCATCGACTGACGGCAGTGGAGTTCCTGCGGCACGGTTCGCCACGAGCGCCTCAAGCCGCATCCAGCCACTGTCGTCACGGTCTGCATGAAAGATGCCTGCTGCCCACTCAACGAGGTCTTGGACCGAGGTGTCAGGAGAGGCGAAAATTTCATCAAGCAGTTGATTGTCTTCGAGTTCATAGTTGAGAAAGATTTCGGCCCAGGCATGCTGAATCAGAGTATCCAAGTCACCGTAATGCCGATAAATCAAACCAATGCTGACGTCGGATCTCCGGGCAACTTCGGCTACCAACACATCTTCGCGCGCTCGCAACATCTCCACCACGGTGGAAAGGATGATGGCTTTGCGACTGCGTTCAGGCTGCTCTTCGGGTACAGGCACTGGCGTGGTCATTGGTCAGATGTTAATGCGAAGTGACTGGCAGCCACAGACCTGAGGACGTTAAGGGGCGATTCGTCGCAATCTGGAGAGCGCAGCGTCTTCGATTGGGGACTCTGGGCCGACAGCTGTGCGTAGCAAGCGAAGAAAGCCTCGGCCGACAGGCACTACTAACGAACGTGGATACCTTGGCAGCTTCAGCATGCTGCGAAACGACTCAGGCAAAGTCACAACCGCAGCCGCAAACAAGAAGGCGTAAGCAATCCGGGCAGTAAAGCTGAGAGGTGGGCGCTTAAGGAAAGTGACGACACGCAGCGTTGTTTCGGAGACGGTGAGAGTGCCGTTGAGTCTCAACTCGTCGATCGCAGCATCAAGTTCAGCCACCGAGCGTGGAGCGTTCATCAATCCGAGCGGCTCAACAGAGGCTGCCCATTGCCTGACATAGTTGTCGGCACCGCCAGGAATCGGTCGACTCGAGTAAGTTTGGTGTGCGACCAAGAAAGACTTGGTAAAAGCCATGTGCACCCACAACAGGAGTGCAGGATCGGTTGCGCTGTACTCAATCTTTTGTCCGTTGGAAGCAACGTAGCTGCCGTTGACCCGGCCATGCATGGCGTTGACTCGTCCCGCCTCGCGCAGTACCTCGGCTTCACTTGCGAAGGTAGAAATAGTGAGCCAACGCGTGGTTCCCGCGAGCCTGCCGATGGCATCGGTTTCGTAGCGAGAATGCTGAGCCACGCCTGCGAGTGTGGCTGGATGTAACGTCTGCATGAGCAGAGCACGGATGCCACCGACAAGCGTCGAGAAATCTGCATGCACAACCCACGGTGCATCATCCGGCGTGTACAGGCCGGCAGTGTCACCGCGCGCGACTTGTTCAAGCCACGGTGGCACACCTTGTGGATCGCCCGTAATGATGCGACGAAAACGGGTGCCGACAAATCGCTGAAACGCGTTACCAGACACTACAAAACTCCAAGCCGCTTGCGCCGCACGTCAGCGCATAAAAAGTGCAGTAAGTCGGCGAGTGGTGAACACCAGCCCAGAGGCAATCATGACCACAAAGTAGAGAACGTGCCACAGGAGAGATGCGTCGAACTGACCAAGCATGATGGCGCGCTCCATCGAGATCGCTTGGTAGAGAGGAAGCGCCTGGATGACGGTCTGTAACCAGCTTGGGTACACATCAAGGGGATAAAACGTTCCGCTAAAGAGAAACATCGGCAGCATGATGAAGTTCACCCAGTCCATCTGCTGGAAAGATTTCATGTACGACGTAATCGCCATGCCGAACGATGCAAAGCCGAAAGCAATCAGCACTGCGGCTGGAATGGCCAGCAACCCCCACGTCGATGGCACCAAACCAAGTGGATAAACGATGCACATAAAACCGATGGCATACGCAAGTCCTCGGAGCAGCGCCCACACAATCTCGCCGAGAGCAACATCGAGCGCACCCATCGATGTTGCGAGAATGCCGTGATAGATCTTGCCGAAATGCATCTTGAAGTAGACATTCCAAGTCGAGTCATAAATCGCACCGTTCATGGCACTGGTTGCGAGCAGCGCCGGTGCGATGAAGGTGGCATAGCTCACCGAGGCACTACCGCCTTCAGACACGTTGCCCACTAATCCCCCGAGCCCAAAGCCGAACGATGCGAGGTAGAAAACTGGCTCCACGAAGCCCGAGAGGACAGCAAACCAATTGGAAGTTTTCAGCGCCATCAAACTGCGCTCAACCATGACCAAAGAGCGGCCCGCATAAACGCTAGAGCCAAGGCGATTGGCTCGGCGTGACGCGATGGCCACAGCCGAATCGAGAGCTGCTGCGAGGATCATTCGGAGAGCCTCCGCGTGTACTGCCAACCTGCAACCCAAGAGCCGATCACGCCCATCACCAACAAGTACGCGAAGTGGGTAACAAATAAGCCAGTGGAAATCTCGCGACCGTACATCAACACACGTCCGATGTCAGTGGCATGCCAGAGGGGCGAAATCCAACCAACATATTGAAGCAGTGACGGCAGATTCTCAAGCGGGTAGAAAGTTCCAGAAAACATGAACATCGGTGCAATAACGAAGCGTCCGATGACCGCGAAGAAGCCGTCATCTTCTTTAATGAATGCTGAGATTGCAAGGATGACCGACCCAAATCCCCAACCACAAAACAGTGCAGACGGAATCACCGTCAAGCCGGAAGCGAGATCAACCGCACCGAAAAGCACAAGCACGAGCCAGTACATCGTCACTGTGAGAGAGCTTCGAATCAGTGCAGCAATCATCACGCCACGCGCAATCTGCTTACCAGTGAGTGCCGTCGCATTCATGGCCCAGAACAGTTTCCACCAGACGAATCCCGCCATGGTCGGAAACATTGCTTCGTCCATCGTGGTTTGAATTGCTGCGCTGGCGAGCAACGCCGGGGCAAGAAACACAAGGTACGAGACGCCGTCAACGCCACCGGTATTCGAATCCACGAGGGCACCCAGACCAATGCCGATAGACGCGAGATACAAGATGGGATTGCCGAGACCGAAAGCGAAAATCGCACCGAGCCACTTCGACATGTTGAGAATGCGATATTCAGCGACGTACCAGGCGCCCCGCTTCTTAATCTTCTCAGCATTCACCAAGGCGGGCGCGCCTTGCCAATCAAAACTGGCAGTCATTACTCAACCAAACTTCTGCCGGTAAGCCGCAAGAAAACATCTTCAAGTGAGCTGCGGCGCACTAAAGAAGTTAGCGGCTCAAGGCCGCGACGAGTGAGTTCTTCGAGAGCCCCTTCGCCACTTTCGGCGTACACCAAAATCCGGTCAGGCAGCACATCGATTCGTTCGCCGATTCCCTGAATCTGTTCCGCTACTTCGGCATTCTTGTTTGAGCCAAAACGCACCTCTAGGACTTCGCGACTGGAGTACTCGCGAATCAGGTTCGCTGGTGTGCCTTCAGCCATGATGCGACCTTTATCCATGACGATCAACCGATCACACAGCTGTTCGGCCTCATCCATGTAGTGAGTGGTCAGAATCAGTGTGACGCCGAGTTCTTTCAAACGAAAAAGTCGATCCCACAGAATGTGCCGCGCCTGCGGATCGAGACCGGTGGTCGGCTCATCGAGCATCAAAATTTCTGGCTCATTTATCAAAGCACGCGCAATCGTTAAGCGACGTTTCATGCCGCCACTGAGTTCATTGACCTTCGAGTCACGCTTGTCTTGCAATTGGGCGAAGTCGAGAAGTTCGTCGATTTTGCCCTTGAGAAACTTTCGTGAAAGTCCGAAGTAGCGGCCGTAAATCATGAGATTCTCGTGAACCTTGAGTTCCGAATCTAGATTGTCTTGTTGTGGCACTACTCCCAAATGGGCACGGATTTCTGGACCTTGAGCATTCGGCTCTTTGCCCAAAATCGCGAGCTCTCCATCGGTGCGCGCAAGCGTCGCAGCAATCATGCGCATCGTCGTGGATTTGCCAGCGCCGTTGGGGCCGAGCAAGCCAAACGCCTCGCCACGAGGAACTTCAAAACTGATGTGATCCACCGCAGTGAAATCGCCGTATTCCTTCGTGAGGTTTCGGGCAGAAATCATCGATGGCACACCATTGTGCAACTGTGAATCAGACATAAGGTGCAGAAGCCTACCCATAGCGTTATTCGTAGATTTGACCCCACTTATCACTGTTGCCCTCTGTGAATTGTCTGGGTCTTGACCACCGATGCCACAAAAAGCTCGTTACTTCGGAATAATCGCCACATGCGTTTGAGATCGGCCTTAATGGCCATCGTTTTGGCCAGCCTGGTTGGCGTCACTCCGGTTCAGGCAACAGTCGTCAGTCGTTACGACGTCGAATACGCCTTCGATCAGTTGGGCCTACCCACGGGCGCTTTAAACAACTCGTGGGACGAAAAAACCAAGCGCGGTATCTGTGCATGGCGAGAACTCAACGGACTTCCTGTGAGCCGGCAGTTGCCGACAGATGACGAGCGCCCTCTCATTGTTGCGCAAACCAAATTGCCTTTACCAACAAAATTCAAGCCAGGTCTGAGTATCAACCGACAATGCCAGGTTCTGTACTGGGTCACTATCAACAAGACAACGGGCGTGAAAAGCTTGCGAGGGGTCTTCCCGGTGTCTACAGGTCAACCTGGCTACGACACAGTGCCAGGCGCATTCAAGATCTATCGCGAAATTCCAACATGGCATGAGTCGACGTTGTACGAAGATGCGTGGATGTATCGTCCGAAATATTTCCGCGGCCCAGCAGCTCTCCACGGAAGCGCTACCGATAGTTTGGTGAAGCCATACCCAGCTTCACACGGATGTGTGCGCATGTTGCACAAGCACATTGATGCGCTGTGGGCAGCAAAAGTCAGTATCGACACACCGATCTACATCTACGGCACGTGGACTGATCCCATCCGCTGGAGCTAAAGAGTCACTGGCCGACCGAGTGAGTTGAATTCGATAACCCGGTCCGCCACCGCATTCGCTTCATCTCTTGAATGCGTCACGTAGACAACGGCGACGCCAGCGGCACGAAGTTTTTCGGCCGTTTCAGTCGCAAGTCGCTGACGCAGGTCATCATCGAGCGCACTGAATGGTTCATCCAAAAGCAAAACTTTCGGTCGAATTGCCATTGCCCGCGCCAGGGCAATTCTCTGCGCTTGGCCGCCGCTCAAAGTGTCGACGGAACGGTTGGCGTATCCATCCAAGTCCACCCACGCTAGGAGTTCCTGGGCGCGAGCCCTGGCGAGATCGCGCGAGACACCCTGCCGTTCGAGACCGTAACTGACGTTACGACCCACCGACAAATGCGGAAACAGCATCGGCGTTTGGAAAACAATTCCGACACCGCGTTTATCAATCGGCAGCTGACGTACGGATTGGCCATCAATCTCGATATCGCCTACCTGACAGGTGACCGCGCCGAGAATCGTTTTGAGGAGCGTGGATTTTCCGCAACCACTCGGCCCGAGAATCGCTACTGCTTCACCGCTTTCCACGCGCAAATCGATTCCATCGCGAAAGACGACGTCGTACGCGAGCGCGAGATTACGTACCTCCAGAGCTGGTGTATTCACTGTCTAACCCTCCGGGCTCGTCGAGATGCACTTTCGAAAGTTGCCACACTGAAGAGTGCCAAAGCTGCTAGCACTAGCGCGAGGATTGATGAATAGGACAGTGCAGCCTCGCTTGGCCGACCTAACAATCGCATCAACACTACGGTGAGATTCGGCGATTGATAGTCGGAGAGGAATGATGCTGCCCCGTACTCGCCCATGGCTATCGCCATCGCAAG
>JAFMIT010000052.1 GCA_017853815.1 Actinomycetota bacterium | reverse complement strand
GCCGCAGGTATTACCTACAAGCGCACCTACGCACCTGTTGGCTCAGACATCGTTCTGACCTACTACGCAACCAACGCAGAAACTGGCGCACCACTCGTCAACACCGACGTCAAGCTTCGTGTGAATAAGGCCTACTCAGGGTCAAACGCGCTTGTGAAGGTCGGCACGTCCATGACGGCCTCAGGTATCGAGCGCAGCAACGGCACTGACCAGCTGCAGGTCACCGCTAAGACCGATCAGTTCGGTTACGTTACCTTCGTTCTCGACGACACCGACACAGTCGGTGAACCACAGCCAGCAACTCTTGCAACAGAACCTCCAGCTTTGGCACAGGATGCTGATCCAACAGTCTCGCTCTACAGCCAGGTCTACCCAGAAATCACCGGTCAGTCGACTGACAAAGCAGACATGACCGAGTTCCACTTCTACACCCCAGGTGCAAATCCACTCGTGGTAGCAGACAAGGCAGCAGGCACTGTTGCCCGCGTTAAGTCACCAGGTCTAGTTGACACCAGCGCAACTCCACGTCCTGATCTCGAAACCCTCTTCAGCGTTACCAACACCTGGTATGCAGTGGGCATCAAGGTATGGCAGAAGTGGCACGCAATTGGTACGACTTCAAACCTCGTGTACAGCGTGACCGATGCCAATGGCAACTGGTTGGGTAACAACGACGTGACCCTGTCAGTCGGCAAGGCCTACTCAGGTTCGACCGCAAACGTCACCAACGGCTCGACTGCAACGAATCTCGGTGCAGCTGCTGATCAGGATCAGGCACAGTGGACCGGCAAGACAGACCCATTCGGTACCGTCATGTTCAACTTGCAGAACACTGACACTGAAGGCTCCGTGCCTCCAGCTGCAGCCAACACTGCTCCACCAGTACCTGGCGTCAAGTTCAGCCAGATCTGGCCAGTTGTTGCTGGCAGCAGCAGCAATGTTGCAGACATGCTTGAGTACCACTTCTTCAAGCCAGCAGCACCCCCTGCACCACTTGTCACCTCTGTGGCAGTAACTCGTGCTTCACGAGTCATTAGCGTGACTGTCACGAATCCAAAGGCCAAACTCGTCAAGATTGTTATTGGCAACATGACGTTTTCGACCTACGCCTCCGCTGGCGCAGCAAAGGTTAAGTACACCTTCCGCGTTCCAGCTGGCACCACCAAGGTTGTTGCTTCGTGCAACGGCAAGTCAAAGACTGTTACTTACAAGATCAAGTAACTGTTCGACTGTGTGGGGAGGAGCTCAGCTCCTCCCCACACTTTTTTCTTACACATCTTTGAACCGGGAGCTTGAATGAACGCGCAGAAGAATCGTCTGACCAAACTGACTGTCGGCTTTATTGCCGCGACTCTGGTTGCGGTTATGCCGACGCCCTCGAGCGCTCTCGCTCCACAACGAGTAGTCACGGCCGCGAAGATTCCTTCGAGCATTGCCGCTGGCTCACTCGTCACTGCAACTCCCGCGAAGTGGTCTGCTGCAGTCACACGCAAATATCAGTGGCTCCTAAGTGGCAAGCCAATCGCTCGGGCAACCACGCTGAAATATCAGACTTCCGCTGCGCAAATCGGCAAGGCCCTGCGCTTCAAAGAGACCGCACGCTTCAGCAATGGCAAAACCATCGTCAGCATGTCGCTGCCGGTTGTCATTGGCAAAATCATGTTCCTTGCGGAGCCAAGCATTATGTACATCGATGCAAATCAGAACTCCGCACAGGTCTATCCGCCTTCGGTTCGCCCATCCAACGTGACTCTCGCCTACCAATGGTTACGCGAAGGAAAAATCATTTCTGGCGCGAATACGAGCAGCTACGTATTCACGGGTGCCGACCAAGGCGCACTCATTTCCTTGCGCATCACTGCCAGCAAGGCCGGCTTTAGGACCACAGTTGCCGAGAGCACCACCCTCGAAGGTCCGTTGTCATTCGCTGCAGAAACCCAGCTTCTCTGGTCTGATGAATTCAACGATGCGGCTGGAACCGCTCCGAATGCCAACAACTGGGTGGCGCAAGAAGGCGACGGGGTCGCATACGGCAATCGTGGCTGGGGAAATAACGAGCGCCAGTGGTACTTGCTCAACCAGGCAAAGCACGATGGCAATGGCAATCTCGTCATCACCGCTACACGCACGGGCGCTGACCAATACAACTGCTACTACCCCGGCCAATGTGAGTGGATCAGCTCAAAGCTCGTCACACTCAACAAAATCGGTGTTCGCTACGGACGCATGTCCATCCGTATGAAAGGCGCTGCCGGCGTTGGTACCTGGCCTGCCTTTTGGACGCTTGGAACGAATATCGCCAAAGTGGGCTGGCCACGCTGCGGCGAGATCGACATTGTTGAGCTCGCTGGTTACACCCCAACAACTGTCTGGGGCACCCCACATGGACCCATCAGCTGGGGACCTGGTGTCGGTCGCACCGTCGAACTGGCACAACCTGCCGACCAAGATTTTCATGAGTACACCGTCGATTGGTACGAAGACCGCATGATTTGGTACGTCGATGGTGTGGCGTTCCACGTCTACCGCAAGAGTGAATACGAGACGGACTGGGTCTTCAACGAAGAGCAGTACTTGATTCTGAACCTTGCCATGGGTGGAAACTTTGGTCGCGACATTGATCCAAATCTGACTGAATCAAACATTCAGGTTGACTGGGTACGCGTATACCGAGTCAACGGTGTCGGCGAACTCATCACGCACTAACTGCCCCGCTCGTGCCATAGTTCGACGATGGCCGAATCATTGATTACTCGCGAACAGTTTCTAGAGCGCTACGAGAAGTTTGATGCTCCAACGAGCGATGCGGCGGTGGGCTCAGTGCTCGCGACCGCAGATCAACGTGAGGTCGGAAGCGGACCCCTCGAAGGCGTAGCGGTTCTCATCAAGGACAACATCGAGGCAATTGGTCTGCCCGGTACCGCTGGGTCGCTCGCGCTGCTGCCTTACCCAGCGACCCGCGACGCAGAACTCGTTTCTCGCCTCCGAGCAAGCGGGGCCGACATTGTTGGTGCGACGAACTTGTCGGAGTGGGCGAACATCCGCTCTACTCGCTCTGCGAGCGGCTGGTCAGCTGTCGGCGGTCTCACGGGCAATCCGTGGAAGCTCGATCGCAGTGCCGGCGGTTCGTCTTCTGGTTCCGGGGCGGCAGTGGCAGCAGGACTGGTCTCGCTCGCGATTGGCAGCGAGACTGATGGCAGCATCGTCTGCCCCGCGTCACTCAATGGAGTCGTCGGACTCAAGCCAACGGTAGGCAGCATTCCAGTGCACGGTGTGGTGCCGATTAGCAAGAGCCAAGACACACCTGGTCCGCTCAGCACAGACGTCCGTCTAGCTGCTGTTGCATTCGAAGTCATGTCACAAACATCTGGTGCAGTGGCAGCTGTCGATAACGCTTCCCAACTCATCAAGACTCTCCGGATTGGAGTCGCGCAATCGTGGCTGACGGGACACACAGAAACCGATGCGGTTTTTGAGGAAACCATCACTGCCATTTCGAAAATCGTCGCGAGCGTAGACAAGAGCGACGTGCCCGCGGCTGGGGATGAAGAACACACGGACGAATACACCGTTTTGAAATGCGAATTGAAAGACGACCTCGCCACCTACTTGCGAGATCGACTTGGAGAACACCCGCTTAATTCCTTGCAAGCGGTCGTCGACTTCAATCGAGAACATGCCGACAAGGAGTTGCAGCATTTCAGTCAGGAGATTTTTGAAGCTGCCCTCACCACTGAAGGTCGCGACAGCGATCATTACCGGGCAGCACGACGTCGCAATCTCACATGGGCTATCGACCGCGTCTTTAACCCTGCCTTCGAAAAACACGACCTTCTCGTTGCACCTGCCTATGGGCCGGCCTGGAAATCCGATCTCATCATTGGCGAACGCGGAGCTGGTGGTGTGTCCACCACAGCCGCGGCAATTGCTGGTTATCCCCTGCTGTGCTTGCCCATGGGATTGGTTCAGGGAATGCCTGTTGGATTTGTCATCAGTGGACTCGCAGGTGACGAATCTCGAATGCTCGCACTCGGCGCAGAACTGATGAAACAACTCGGGACTCGACCCGAAGACGGTTTCGCGCCAGCGTTTCGACAGCCAACGCGCGGCTAATTGACGTGTTTCCGGTCATCTCAACACTTCCAGGAAATCCTGCGATAACTCACGGAGTTTTCGTGACGCTCGGGCTCGCTGTAGGTTTTTGGATCTTCTATCGCGAAGTGCAGCGCGCAAACGCATGGGATGACAGATTCGTTTACATGATTACAGGTATTGCTGTTGGCGGCGCCCTCGGTGAACGCATCGGCAGCATTGTCGGCTCAGTCGCCGAATCAGGCGTCACCTCTGTGCTGGACGCATGGCTCTACGGCGGTCGAAGTATTTTGGGCGGACTGGCTGGTGCGTATGTCGGTGCGCTGCTGGGCAAACGTGTCAGCGGCTACCCGGGCAAAACTGGTGACTACTTTGCACCGGCTATCGCGTTGGGTCTGGCCATCGGCCGAATTGGGTGCTTCCTCACGGAACCGCCTGGACGGCCGACAAACTTGCCGTGGGGCATTAGCGTTCCAGAGCAATCGATTGCAGCGCTGCCTGGATGTCCAGGCTGCGTAGCAGGTCAGCCCATGCATCCATCGATGCTCTACGAAATTGCATTCCTCGTGACCTGCTTTGTGCTGCTTCAGCGATTCAAAAACCGCATCACTGAACCTGGTGAAACGCTTGTGATTTTCTTGGCTGCGTACGCGGTCTTCAGATTCGGCGTTGAGTTCACTCGGGCAAATCCACCAGATATTTGGGGGCTGACTCGCTCCCAGGTGTTCATCGCCTCTCTTTCGCCGATCTTTATTCTGAAAATCCTTCGCCAATATCGTCGTGGCACGTACGCTGGGCTCTTGCACAGCCCGCGCTAGCAGATGGGGAACGACATGTCTTTCGAAACACCACCACCCTACGGAGATGATCGCGAGAATCTCCCACCTGCTCCCCCTGAGCTCGAGGAGCCAGCCGCCGCGCTCCCAGAGAAGTCCAAAACTTTCCGCAACTGGGCCATCGGCAGCTTCCTCATTCACGTGCTGACGTTCTTCATCGTCATTGGTTTTCTCGCTGCGCCAATCAGCGTTCTCGTTGGCCTCATCGGTATGGGTGCATCCACTAATCCCGAAAGCCGATCTCGCATGGCAGGCCTCGCCACCGGGGCCGGATTAGCACTTGCCGCAAGCGCCGGCATTTGCTTTGTATGGATTGCATCAGTCTCCTCAGGCATCTAACCTCATGCGGGGGTGGCCCCGCTTAGGCTTGCGGCATGGCTCCCCGTGTTCCCCGACTTGTGGCGGGACCTTCTGGTCGCCAAATGTTCGGCTCGCTGAGCCAGATTCGCGGTGACACAACCGGTTTTCTTGCTGACGTTCACCGAGAGTTTGGTGACGTGGCTCAGTTCCCCGTCCCGATTCCTGCCATTTCGTTGAACAATCCTGCTGACGTCGACTACGTCTTGCGAACTAACGCCAAGAACTACACCAAGAACACTGTTCAATACGGCTCCCTCAAACTGGTGACAGGCGACGGATTGCTGACGAGCGATGGCGCGATCTGGCGGGCACACAGGCGCGCTCTCCAGCCCGCGTTTCACCGAACCATGCAATCGCTCACCCTCGATGCCATTCGCGATTCATACGATCATTTCGCTGAGGTCTGGCGCAGTGAGGGAGCCATCGAAATATCAGAAGCGATGCAGCACCTCACACTCGAAGTGGTCGGTCGCTCACTGTTTGGTACATCTCTGAGCGGCAACGCCGACGCAATCGCCCAGGCCACGCTGAAGGCTCTTAAAGTGGTGGTTGCGCGAGCACGCACGCCTTTCGCACTTCCCTCTGTTGTTCCCACACCCAACAACCTGCGCCTGCGTTCCGCGATCAACACTCTCGACGATGCGGTTGCGGAGCTACTCGGTGCGCCGTCAGCACATCCAGACGCATTCATCACGTTATTACGGGAAGCCCACGAAGCGGATCCCGTGAGATTTAACCTCAACGCAGTGCGCGACGAGATCGTTACGTTCATCGTTGCCGGTCACGAGACGGTCGCGAGTGCTCTCACCTGGACGCTACAACTTCTCAACGAGCACTCCCCCGCGTACGGCTTGGTCCAAGAAGAGGCACGATCAGGTGTGGATGTCACAGAGCTCGAGGCGATTCCCCTGGCAAGGGCCGCTTTTGCTGAAGCCTTGCGACTGTATCCACCAGCCTGGCTGATTACCCGCGAATCAATCCATACCGACGAAATTGGGGATCTCGCAATACCTGAAGGCACTCTCATCATCATGAGCCCGTATCTGCTGCATCGCGGTGACAACTGGGATAACGCCGAAGGCTTCGACCTCAATCGGTTTGCCGACGACAACTCCCAAGTCGCTCGAGCAGACTATTTGCCGTTCGGACTTGGCAGCCGAATGTGCATCGGACGAGATATGGCGTTGGTAGAGGGGCCAGTGTTGCTCGCGAGTCTGTTGCGCGACTTCGATGTAGTGCCCACCAACAACTGGTCAGACGTCGGCATGACCCACAGTGTGACTCTGCATCCCACTCGGCGCATGGAAGCGAAGTTGCTCCCCGCCCGCTAGCCGACGATGTCTACCTTGTGGCTACGGCGAATGTCATGGTGACAGCCCCGACTCGCTTCGTCGCTACCGCATGGCTCGCATAAAAGCTCGAGTTCGTGACAGTACTGATTGAGACAGTTGTAGAACTGCTTTGTTGGCGCACCGCACTTCTCACACTCGCCGATCACGGGAGTCTCGGTGCCAAACTCGACTGCCATGCGATTATCGAATACATACAGGGACCCTTCCCAAAGCCCCTTGTCCCCAAACTTCTCGCCATACCGAACAATGCCGCCGTCCATTTGGTAGACCTCTTGGAAGCCGCGATTGATCATGAGCACCGAGAGAATCTCGCAGCGAATGCCCCCTGTGCAGTACGTAACAATCGGCTTGTCTTTCAGATGATCGTATTTACCGCTTTCAATTTCAGAAATGAAATCACGCGTTGTCACCACGTCAGGGACGACGGCATCTTTGAACTTACCAATTTTTGCTTCAAAGGCATTGCGGCCGTCGAAGAACACCACGTCGTCGCCGCGCTCTTCGACAAGCTTGTTCACTTGGTGGGGCTTGAGATGCTTGCCGCCTCCGACGACTCCGTTCTCATCGACCACAAGTTCGTCCGGGCGCATGAAGGCAACTAGCTCATCGCGGACGCGGACGCGAAGGCGCGGAAACTCCGTGCCATCACCTTCGGACCACTTGAAATCAATTTTCGCGAAACCTGGGTATTCCTTCGTTTTGCGAATGTACTTCTTTAGGGCCGACATCTCACCGCCGAGGGTTCCGTTGATGCCGTGCTTCGAAATCAGAATTCGACCTTTCAGGCCAAGCGATTCACACAGCGTTCGCTGCCAGAGCCGAACCGCGTCAGGATCGGCAATAGGCGTGAAGCCGTAATAGAGGACGATTTTCTGCAGTTCCACAATGCCATCCTAATTTTCGGGCAGTTCGTACTTCGCTACCGCCCACACGGCCACGAAACGGGTCGGAACTGCTACCTTCAGCGCCACACCTAACGGAGGCGCTGATGGCACGCTTGAGCTTGTTGAACTTTGACAAAGCCCGCGTACTCAAAACCGCACTGGCGAGCTTTGTCGGATTGCTGACGCCGCTCACCTTGGCACTGCTGACTGGCAATCCGATCATTGCGCAGTTCCCGATTCTGCAGGTTTATCTGTCACCCATCTTGCTGGTGGCTTCAATCATTGGCCTACGCATCAACAAGGAAGAGCCGGCTCGTAGCACGTGGTACGGCATCTTGTTGGGCACGTCGATTGCCGCTGTTGTAGGCATCATTGCTTTTTTCCTAATGCTCAACGCATTGGGCTGGCTCGGCTAGCGGCCGTCGCAGGTTGATGGGATGGTTCGATTGAAATGACAGATCAACTTGAATGGGGAACGGGGATGCCACTGCGTGGCGACCGAATCCATCGCTACGTCAACGCCTACTGTCCTGAGTGCCATTTTGATGTCGACGCGACTGGACTCACCGAAGTTCGCTCCCTCTCGGGTTGGCTCGCTGAACGCGACGGCAAAATCTGGCTGGAGCGCGGCTGCCCAACGCACGGTTTCTTGCGCACGATGTATGACGAGTCGCCAGAGATTTTGAACTACCTCGAGCAGTGGCAAGCCCCAACCAAGTGGCATGTGCCCGACAGCCCGGGCAATTTTGATCCGATTCCCGGCGCCTACCTCAAGGGTCTCGGAGAAATGCAGACGCAGCACACCTGCATCTTGCTCGAAGACATCATCGAAGAATGCAACCTGCGTTGCCCCACCTGCTTCACGGAATCTTCGCCTGATCTCAAAGGTATTGCGACTGTTGAAGAGATTCTCGCAAACGTTGATCAGCGAATTGCACGCGAAAATGGTCGCATCGACGTGGTCATGCTCAGCGGTGGCGAACCAACAATTCATCCCGATCTGCCCCGCTTGCTCGATGAACTCGTAGCGCGCAACATCGTTCGTATTCTGATCAACACCAACGGCTTAAAGGTTGCGTCAGACGATGCCCTCGTGGCTCAGCTCAAGAAGCATCGTGAGCGCGTTGAGGTGTACCTGCAGTTCGATGGTTTTCGCGCCGAATCGTCGAAGTTCCATCGCGGCGGCGACATCACCCACATCAAGGCAGCTGCCCTCCAGCGACTCTCTGACAACGGGATCTTCACAACGCTGACGATGACCGCTGCTCTCGGAGTCAATGATGACGAAATTGGCGCTGTAGTTTTGAAGGCACTTGAAACCCCGTACGTCGGTGGCGTTTCGATTCAGCCGGTGTTCGGCTCTGGACGCGGCAATCCCATCAACGCCCAGGATCGGCTCACTCACACTGGTGTCCTCAAACGCCTTGGCGAACAGACCGACGGGGTGGTTCAGTGGACTGATCTCACTGCACTCCCCTGCAGCCATCCGCACTGCGCCAGTGTCGGCTACATGCTGCGTACGGATAAAGGCGAGTGGAAGTCGCTTAACGAAATGATTGGCCACGAGAGACTCAAACAGCATCTCGGACTCATCAGCAATCGCATCGCTGATCGCGACATTCCTAAAGACCTTCAAGCAGCAGTTCAGTCGTCACTGCTCGGTCTTTTAAGCGAACAAAGCAGCCTGAGCAGTCCTGCGATTGGTCAACTCTGGAAAGACGTCTGCGAGGCCTGCGACCTCGGCATTTCGACTCTGCTCAAAATTGCTGCGTCGGCGGGACTCAGCCACAAGAAAGAAGCCCTGCGTCAGATGCTCGGTGAACGAGTCGTGCGCATCACCGTGAAGCCATTCATGGATCGCAACACGCTGATTGAAGAGCGACTCACGCAATGCTGTGTACATGTCGGGACCCGTGCAGACGCTAACCAGTGCGCACCTTTCTGCGCCGTCCAAGCGTGGCCGGCCCTCTCTGCCACCCGCATCTCACACGCATCACTTAATGAGGTGAAGTCATGAGCGAAACCGCTAGCACTCCCAACGCAACGCCGGGAAGACCTACTCCGGGAACTCCGCCCCCAGTGGAAGCAACACCAGCTTTCGACCCGCTTCGGCTGTGCATTTACACGACGGTTGCGCTGATTGCGTGGCTCGCTGGTCCGTTCGCTGTTGTCGGCTTCGCGGCGCTCGGTCTCGCGGGGTATTGGAAAGCACATCAAGCCGGACTGACACGCACAAAGTGCTATCTCCGCGATGTCCGCTTAGTTCTGTTGTACCTCACGTCGATTGCAGGCGTGGCTGCATTCGTGGCAGCGCGGACCATCTTTGGTTGGTTCAACTAACCCACACTCCTCGTACCTGCGGGCGATGACCTCGACAAGTTCGGAGCTTCGATCGAGCGGCTGAGAGCACGGCCTAGCGCCGGCTGCCTGTTTGATCCGATCAGGCAAGATGCCATCGAAAAGAACCAGTGATGCGACAGCGACTTGCGCTTGACTCCGCTCTTCAAGTTCTGAAATCGCGGTGGGGACATCTGGCTCTGCCTGTGACGCATACGCGACCAACACTTCTGCGCCGCGAGCATCCGACCACTCTGAAGCAAAATCCCGAAGATCTTGTTGTGCGGAGGCACTCGAGGTTCCTGCGGTGGCCAGCACCATCGGCCCATCTGGAAGTTGGGCTTCGATGGCCACTCTCCACTCAGGTTCGAGGCCAAGAGGCGGTGAAATGCCAAGGTCGATCCCACTAGCGACCCGCGCCTCAGCCACTGCCCGTGGCACATCTACGCGCACATGAAAAGCGCGCGAAAGAAACACGGGAATCACCAACGCCGTGCTCGCACCCGCGGCTGCGAGCTCAATCGCTGCGCCGGAAACGTCGGGTTCGCAATGATCAATAAACGCTGCGACCGCGGTAACGCCGAGACGCTTCTCAACTTTCTGAGCTAGTTCCCGAGTGGCCACACCAGCACGTGGATCTGGACTTCCATGCGCGAGCAGAATGACTGGTACCGACATTAGAGACTCGCAAAGTTGAGCGGAAGTTCAGCGCCGAGAACAGCGACCTCGCCGATGACAATGACCGCAGGGTTTGAGACACCCACCCGCTCAGCATCCGCAATGACCTCACCAAGCGTCGAGCGGAGAGTGCGCTGCTCGTGACTGAATGCTTTTTCGATGATGGCGACTGGCGTGGTCGGGACAGCGCCGTGGTGAGCGAACTGGCTCACCAGTTCAGGCAAGGTTGCCACTCCCATCAACACCACGATGGTCAACTTGCTTTTCACGATGTGCTCAAGATCGAG
>JAFMIT010000003.1 GCA_017853815.1 Actinomycetota bacterium | reverse complement strand
TGACCAACTCATCCTCTGATTACATCGGTCGCTTAATCGAGCTCTTGAAACTTGTTGAAACCGATCTCAAAGGCCCGATTGATTCTGCTGCCAAGATGATGGCTGACGCGTTTGAGAACGGTGGCATGCTGCATGCGTTTGGCACGGGGCATTCGCATGTCATCGCACTCGAGCTGTTTTATCGCGCTGGTGGATTTGCAAATATCAATCCGATTCTGATTCCTGAACTGATGTTGCACGAATCTGCGTCCGATAGTTCTCAACGAGAACGAACTCATCTCAATGCCGCTGAGCTCTTTGAGCAGCACAAAATCACGTCTCGCGATGTCATGCTCCTGATTTCGAATTCGGGTGGAAACCAAGCCACCATCGATGTCGCCTGGGAAGCAAAACGACAAGGGATTCCCACCATTGCACTGACCAGCCTCGCGCATGCCCAATCCAGTCAGGCGAGATCGAAGACAGAAAAGCTCAACGACATTGTTGATGTCACTCTTGACAATCATGGCCAGCCAGGCGATGCAAGTGTCTCAATTGCGAACACCGGACTCACGATGGGTCCGACGTCCACCGCCATCAACGCCGCAATCGTCAACGCCCTTGCCATTGCCGCTGCAGAGAAGCTCGCAGCTCGCAATTGTCGCCCAGCAGTTTTCACTAGCGCCAACATCGCCGGTGGAGATGAACACAATCAATCACTCATTGAACAATTTCAAGGTCGAGTGAAGGCACTATGAAGGTAAAGGAACAATCATGAGAATAGATCCAAAAAAGTTGCGTCGGTTACTTGTCTCAGTTGTTATGACCATGTCCGTTGCTCTCACGAGTGCATGTGGTTCATCTTCTGAAGAGGGTGACAAGACGCTTCGCATCGCATTCGGCAGCAATGGTTCGGATGGCCAGAAGGTGTGGGATCAAGCTGCTGCGAAATTTGAGGCGGACAACCCAGGCTGGAAGGTTGAGTTCCAGGTCCAAAACGATGACTTGTATCAAACAGTTGGTCTGCAAAACTTGTTGACGAGCAACAACGCGCCCGACGTCTACTTCGAGTGGGCTGGCGCTCGTTTGGTGAACAAAGTGAATGCGGGTTATGCCGCAGACATCACTGACCTGGTTTCATCATCTGGACTGGATCAGCAATTCGCGGAAGGTGCCTTTGGCACGACTTCGGTAGACGGCAAGGTCTACATGGTGCCTTTCACGTCTGATGTCACCAACGTGATTTGGTACAACAAAGACATGTTCGCAGAGAAGGGTCTCAGCGCTCCAACCACATGGGCCGAATTCCTGACTCTCTGTGAGAAGCTCAAGAGCGAGGGTGTTACCCCTCTCGCAGTGGGCAACAAAGACCTTTGGGTTGCTGGCAATTGGATTGGCCACCTTATCTCTCGATCTGCTGGTGAGTCGGTTTACGACAAAGTGATGAGCAAGCAGATGCCGATGAACTCACCTGAGTTCGTCAAAGGCCTGACGTATCTGACCGATCTTCAGAAAGGTGGCTACGTCAATGCGAGTGCAAACACGATTCCAGACAATGAGGGTTACAACCTGTTCTTGCAGGGAAGCGCTGCCATGTTGCCGATCGGCTCGTGGCTGATTGGTATCGCCCAGGAGCAAGCTCCAGACATCAACTTGGGTTGGTTCAATCTGCCCGCGATTGATGGTGGGGCTGGCAGTCAAGAAAGCATCATGGGTGTGACCACCGGCTACATCGTCAACGCAAAGAGCACCAAGCAGGACAAAGCTGTGGAGTTCTTGAAGGATGCGTTCTCGGCTGATCTTGTCGGCGCTTGGAACGCGGCAGGTTTCACAGTCGTAGCGAAGTCCGCTGATGCTGGCACTCTCGACCCTGTCACCCAGTCGATGGTTGACCTGCTCAACTCCGGCGCTTCCATCGTCGCACCACCTGACACGGGTTATGACCTCAAGATGGCAGACGCTCTGAATACGGCGATTGCTCAAGTTCTTGATGGCGTAAAAACGCCTCAAGAAGCTCTCGACGAAGCCCAAGCTAAGGTCGAGACTCAGTAAGTTAATCCGCAGCGGTCGCTAACAAGGATGGGAATGCCACATTGAAGCCAACTTCGAAGTTTGGTGTTCTCATCCTTGTTGCGCCTGCTGTATTTATTTATGCATTCGCTGTTCTACTGCCGTTCGTTGGCACTATTGCTTTGAGCTTCGCGCGTTGGAATGGTTTCGGCACTCCTGAGTTTGCGGGATTCGACAACTACATCCGTGCTTTTCATGACACGGTGTTCGTTAGTTCATTCGGACACATGCTCTTCTACATCGCCACCACTTTGGTTGTTGAAGTGGCGATGGGACTGCTGCTAGCAGGTGTCATCTCGTCAGGCCGCTTTATGGGTTATCCCCGTGTGGCACTGTTTATCCCGGTCATGCTGCCTATGGTCGTGATTGCTGTCCTCTGGGGAGCAGTTTTTAATCCGGACTTCGGTGCGATGAACGCGTTCTTAAGTGCCATCGGCCGAGAGGATTGGCGCCAGGTCTGGCTCGGTAACCCTGCGACTGCGCTGCCGGCCATCAGTCTCGTTTCTGGGTGGATTTTCGCTGGCTTTTACATGGCGATCTTTAACGCCGCTTTTGCACGACTGCCTCAGGATGTGATCGAGTCGGCTCGACTCGACGGTGCGAACGAGAGGACACTCTTCTGGCGTATCAAGGTGCCCATGATTCGACAGGTGTCGTCGGTCGCCATGTTGCTGTGCATCACAGGCGGCATTCAGGGCTTTGACCTCTTCTACGTGATGACTAACGGCGGGCCGTACAACTCGACTGAAGTGCCGACGACATACATGGTCAAAGCGGTGTTCAGAGATATGGAAATCGGTTTCGGTTCGTCTCTTTCTGTCATTCTGACGATTGTTGGCCTCGTCATTGCGATCTTCTTCAGGAAGTGGCGCAGCACTCGTCAGGAAGACGTGGAGTACTGATGAATCGCAAACCCACGTTCAGCACTCTTGTCGTCTGGTTCTACGCGACGCTCAACTTACTTCCCATGCTCTGGATGTTTATGAGCTCGCTCAAGACCAACGCTGAGATCGCCAAGAGTCCGCTTGGACTTCCCACAACATTTGATTTTTCGGTGTTTGCCGAAGCGTGGGAAATGGGTGGCCTCGGCACGTACGCCATTAACAGCGCCATCGTCACTTTCACGGCGACGACAATCACACTGACGGTGTCCTCGATGGCTGGTTTTGCTTTGAGCAAACTCAACTTCAGAGGCCGCGGTGTCGTCATGGGCATCTTCACCCTCGGACTGCTGCTTCCTATTCAGGCGTATTTCATCGCTCAAAATGAATTATTCGAGCTGGTGTATCTCAAAGACACCCGTTGGGCTCTTATTGTTCCTTACACCGCAATGGGGATTCCGCTCGCCGTATGGTTGCTGAAGTCATACATCGACTCACTGCCAAAAGAGATATTTGAATCAGCTCGCGTCGATGGGGCGAGTGACTTGGCGGTCTATCGGCTGCTGATGGTTCCGATTATTCGCCCAGCTCTCGTCACGGTCGGAATCTTTTCGGTTCTCTCCTCATGGAATGAATTCCTTTTGGCACTGCTCTATGTCCAGGACGATGCCTTGAAGACGATTCCAACCGGTTTGTTGGCGTTCTCCTCTAAGTACGTAACGGATTACCAGATGCTGTTCGCTGCCTTGAGCATGGTCACACTGCCAATGATTGTTCTGTACGTTGTCTTTAATCGCCAGATTGTCACTGGCCTGACGCAAGGTTCGGTTAAGGGCTAACCTGGCTGACACAATGGAGCATTGCAGTGCGCCAACGAAGTGCACAGCCGCATAGATGATTCGAGAGTGTGTGCCATGAGTGAGCCGGGGCAAAGTTTCGATATTCCACAGCCACAAACTGTGGAGGCTGAAGGTTTCTTGCTTCGCCCGTACTCGATGGATGATCTCGAACAGGCCGAGAAGTTTGCTGATGACCCACTGACGGTGCAGTGGGCCCCAATGCGCCGTGGCGGTAACGATGTTGCCCATTGGATTTCACAGAGGCTCAACTGGGATGGTCACATGACTTGGTGGGCAGTTGATGATCACGACCAGATTTTTGGTGGAGTGTCGGTCTTTCAGTTCGACTTTCACAACGCCAACGTGATGCTGGGTTACTGGGTCGCGCCGCACGCACGCGGTCGGGGAGTCGCGGCTCGCGCCGCCAAAGCTGCAAGTGCATTTACTTTCGCGAACATTCCGGTCGCACGCATTGGTCTCTTTCATGCAGTGATGAATGAAGCGTCTTGCAAGGCGGCGACCAAGGCAGGTTTTGAATACGAAGGAACGTTGCGAAAGTCATGGCGCTATCCCGACGGTGAGCTTCACGATGAACATGTGCACGGACTGCTCCGTCCGTAACTTCTGAACGACTACTCAACAAAGGAGTTTTCCACAGTCTGGAAATGTGACTATTAAGTCAGTACCATATTCGGTACCGTCAAGAAATGCCGTCGGTAGAAAAAATCATCGAACAGATGCGCAGCACTCCGAAGAACATCAAGTTTGCACACCTCTCAAAGGTCTGTGAGCACTATTTCGGCGCTCCGAGATTGACTCGAGGGTCGCACGCTGTTTTTCGAACGCCCTGGATAGGTGATCCGCGTATCAATATCCAGAATGAAAGCGGGCAAGCAAAGGAGTATCAGGTGAAGCAGGTACTGCAGGCGATTGACAAGCTGATGGAGAGTGATCGTGGGTAAAAGCGCATCGAAAGTGAAGCCCAAAGCGGATCGTTATACGTATCGAATTTTCTGGAGTGCGGCAAGTGATGAATACGTTGCGACCATTTTGGAATTTCCATCCTTGAGCTGGGTGGCCCGCTCTAGATCTCAAGCATTGTCGGGTGCGACTTCGCTGGTGGAGGAGGTTCTCGATGATTTACTCAAACAAGGGGAACCTGTGCCAGAGCCATGGGACGAACGACAGTTCTCAGGAAAGTTCAATTTACGGTTAGGCAGCGAACTGCATAAGCAGGTTGCGCTCGCTGCAGCCGAGCACCAGATGTCAATGAACACCTTCGTGCTTCGCCAGTTAGGTGTGGCGGTAAATCAGTAGCCGCGAAGGCGATCAATGAGTCGGCGGTCGCGCTTCGTCGGTCGACCAGCGCCGCGGTCTCGCGTCGCAGTAAATGTGTCCGCGACCTTTTCGCGCACTGGACTGTGGTCCTCGTAATGGGTTCGCGCAAGGTCTGCTCCGACTCGTCGGCTGATGAGCGACTTCACAACAACTATTCGTTCGACATCCGCGTAGCGGGTCGCGATGGTGTCACCAATGTTGACTGTTTGCGCGGGCTTGACGCTCTTGCCGTTGATTTTGATGTGGCCCCCTCGGGCGGCCGCGGTGGCAGCCGAACGTGAGGGAAATAGTCGAACAGCCCAAGTCCATACATCTACGCGAACCTTTTCACTCACCAGATTGGGCATGGATGAAGCCTAAGCAACTCGCAAATGTCCCTTCTCGCACGATATTCGGTCACGATTGTGCAACGAAAACCGCGCCAAAGGTTGTTCAAGTCGCTCAGTGCAACGATTGAGAGGACTCTCGTATCACTCGCAACGACGCGAGCCCACGCAGTCAGTGAGTGTCTGCGTGAACAGGAGGAAAAATGAACAACCTGTCGCAGCTGTTGACTGACAATCAGTTCAACGCCGTTTACAACATGCTGTCATTGGGCTTGGCCAGCATGCTTTTCACGTCCGTGTTTCTTTACATCTCACGTGATCGTGTTCTGCCCCGCTACCGCATGGCAGTGATCATCTCGGGCACGGTGACCGCAATCGCCGCGTACCACTACTTCCGCATCTTTGATTCGTTCAACCATGCATTCGCAGGTCCAGCGAACAATCCATACGCATACAACGTTGGCTACCGCTACGTCGACTGGCTGTTGACTGTTCCATTGCTGCTTGTTGAGACTGTTGCAGTTCTTGCTATCGGTCGCCTCGCACAGAAGGCCCTTCTTGGCCGTCTCGTGCCGGCCGCTGCCGCCATGATCCTTCTCGGTTACCCAGGCGATGCGCATCTCGACTTGTTCGGCATCAGTGCACCAGTGTGGGGCGCTCTTTCGACCATCCCATTCCTGTACATCCTCTACATCTTGTTCGTTGAATTGACCAAGAGCTTGGAGCGTCAGTCAGATCAGGTTCGCGCGACTGTTAGCCGCTTGCGCTTGCTCTTGATTGCAACCTGGGGCGTGTACCCAATCACCTTTATCCTCGCAATGAATGCTGAAGGCTTTGACGCAATGGCATTCGTTAACCGCGAAATTGGTTACTCAATCGCTGACGTGCTCGCAAAGTGCGCCTACGGTCTGACCATCTTCAAGATTGCGCGCATGAAGTCTGCTGAAGACAGCGCTGAATTCGCCGAATCAGAATTCCGTGACTAATCGCAAGTAGTTCCTAGTGATGGGGTGGTCTTCGGACCACCCCATTGCTGTATCAAAAACTATAAGTCAACGACCACTGCACAGTGATCGCTAATGCCGTAGGACCGAACCTCAACGGTGGTCGCTTTGGCCGAGTTATGTTTGTCGACCGCAATGAAATCAATCTGGCGCTCGGGCGTCCACGTCGGAAAAGTCACGCCATCATTGAGACTTCGCAAACCGATGAGCTTCAAGAAAGCGTGCGATGACAGATTGAAGTCGCCACACAACAGCAAGTTGCAGCCTGCGCGCTTTGCTTCCTTACGCGCCCATCGCGCCGCTCGCCAGACCATTAAGTGCGACCAGCCGGGCACAAACGATGCATGCATGTTTGCGACGAACCAACCGTTCTCCAGTTCGGCGGCAAGAACCGCACGCTCATGGTCCGCGCAATAGAACGTCTCGGGTTTGCCCTGAATCATGAAAGTGAGTCGCATGCCAATCGGAGAGCGGCGCAGAGACTTCTGATGCCACTTGATGACAGGAAGAGTTGAGACGATTGCTATGCCGTAATTGCCGGGCGCCTCGGGAGTTGGCCTGAAGTAATGGGCGCTAGCTCCAAGCAGGTCCGCGGTCAGGGCGGTCTGGTCGACGCCACCTGATCGTTCCTGGTGACGATCTACTTCCTGCAGCAGGAGGATGTCTGGCCGTAGGTCTGATAGGGCGCGGTTGAACTCCTCGTGAGGCTCGCAGCCTTCGGCATACGGCTCAAGATGTTGGATATTCCAGCTCATCACTCGCACGCCTTGAGGCTAACGACAGCCCGAGGTGAAATTGGCGCGATTCGGGGACAAAAATCTCTGGAAATGTATTTCCAAGAAACGGTTAAGGAATGCTATGTTTTCTGCCTAGAGAGTTGGCTTGGTATCCCATTCGGGGGGATATCAATCCAGCTCTCTATTTTTCGCAGATTCTCCCGGTCGCGCAGGGGCCGCGATTCCGCCCTGCGGGACCGTAACGAATCGGTCACAACTCGGATTCACAGACTTTTTGGGGTTGTTCACCAGTCGTCCTAATGGTTTCCTTCTGCCTGTCGTGAAATCGGTTTCACGACGCCTCTCTCTCAGGCAACCGCAAGTCCCCGAGCGTGTGCGCGCTCAAACAAACGTCTTCTCGAGCGTGCGCACATTCCTGTTCGCACACCGAGTTACATCATCGCTGTTGCGAAAGGAAGAACATGACAGCTATCGCCACTCGTGGCAAGCGGTTTCTCGCCGCTGTGCTCTCCGGTGCACTTGCACTTGGCCTGAGCGCTCTTGTCCCAACTACCGCCCAGGCAGTAGTTCCCGCAAACGTCATCATCAGGATGTCGGATGCAGATCTGGCTCACATGTCAGACAAGTCTTACTGGTGGAACGAAGGTGGCGGTTCTCGCAGCCTCGTGAAGTTTGTTGAGAAAGGCTCGGTGCTTTCGTTTACTTACAAAGTCACCGATGCCGTCGCTCCAAACGCACCAGTTGAAGGCGCCACCGTCACCCTCGACGCTTTGTCTCCAACGACCAACAGCTCTTTCACTGGCTCGTTGTCGGGAGTTACCAACGCCAACGGCGAAGTGACTTTCAGCCTGACGAACACGAACAGCGCTGCCGAGCCTCGGCCAGTTGCTCCAAGCACGATGGATTACTGGGATGACACCCGCGTAGTTTCGCCCGAATACAAGTTCGACATGGTGCCGTCAGTAACTGGTGCAACCTCGACCAATCGCGATCGCCTGTGGACGCACATCGTCAACACGGCCGCGCCAGTCATTCCAGCATCTGTCAACATCAAGCTCAGCGATGCTGACGTTGCACACATGTCAGACAAGTCGTACTGGTGGAGCGAAGGCAATGGCTCACGCAGTTTGGTGAAGTTTGTTTCTCAGGGTTCGACTTTGTCATTCACCTACAAGGTCACTGACGCAACTGCACCAAACGCAGCTGTGGCCGGTGCAACCGTCACTCTCGATGCGCAGTCGCCAACGACCAACAGCTCCTTCACTGGATCGCTGACAGGTGTGACGGATTCAAATGGTTTGGTGACCTTCAATCTCACTAACACCAACACTGCTGCCGAACCACGTCCAGTTGCTCCAAGCACCATGGATTACTGGGATGACACCCGTACCGTGTCGCCTGAGTACAAGTTCGACATTGTTCCAAGTGTCACTGGTGCAACCTCGACCAACCGTGACCGCATTTGGACACACACGGTGGAGGCAGTAGGCGTCAACATCAAGCTCAAGGATTCTGATGTTGCACACATGTCGGACAAGTCGTACTGGTGGAACGAAGGCAATGGCTCACGCAGCCTCGTGAAGTTCATCGAAAAGGGTGGAGTTCTTTCCTTCACCTACGTTGTCACCGAAGCTGCCGCAGGTAATGCGCCAGTCGCGGGTGCCGAGGTCACTCTTGATGCAACTTCAGCGACCCAGAACAGTTCCTTCACTGGATCGCTCACCGGCACCACAAATGCAAGTGGCGAAGTGACTTTCACTCTAAACAACACGAACAGCGCTGCTGAACCACGTCCAGTTGCTCCAAGCACGATGGATTACTGGGACGACACCCGCACCGTGTCGCCTGAGTACAAGTTCGACATTGTGCCAAGCGTTACCGGCGCAGTCTCGACGAACCGTGACCGCATCTGGGGTCACATCGTTCAGCCGCTGGTCAACATCAAGCTCAGTGCAGCGGATGTTGCACACATGTCTGACAAGTCGTACTGGTGGAACGAAGGCAATGGCTCACGCAGCCTCGTCAAGTTCGCCGAAAAGGGACGGACACTGACATTCACCTACACGGTGACCATGGCTGATGGAGGCGCTCCAGTTGCTGGTGCCGAAGTCACTCTCGATGCGGTCTCGCCAACTCAGAACAGCTCGTTCACGGGTTCTCTGACTGGTACCACCAACGCGAGCGGTGAAGTTACCTTCACTCTCACGAACACCAACACGGATGCAGAACCTCGTCCGGTTGCTCCAAGTTCGATGGACTACTGGGATGACAGCCGTACGGTGTCCCCTGAGTACAAGTTCGACATGACACCAAGCGTTACAGGCGCAGTCTCGATCAACCGTGACCGCATCTGGAGCCACATTGTTGTCCGGTCGGCGAATGCAGCTTTGAGTGGGCTCAGCGTCTCCTCAAACTTCATCACTCGCGACTTTGACACCGACATGACGGAGCACTCGCTGGGTGTAAGTAATGTTGTGAATTCTCTCAACATCACTGCTGTCACTTCTGATGCAGATGCGACTATCACTATCAACAACGTGGCCGCTGACAGCGACACTGCAACTCCGGTCGCACTTGCTGTCGGAGCAAACGTCATCAACGTTGTGGTGACAGCAGCTGACGGCACTACCACCCGGACGTACACCCTGACGGTCACTCGTGCGGCTGCGGTAGTGGCTCCAATCACGATCTCAGTGACTGGCAGCGCTGGCATGATCAAGGTGAACTTGAGTGGTGTGGAAGGCAAGAAGATCTACGTGGTTCGTCAGAACGGCGCAGATTCGCTCAAGCTGACCCGCATGGCGTCGTCTTCATCTAAGTCAATCGTTATGCACCCTCGCACGAAGGGCACCTTCAAGGTCACCGTTCGTGTGGGCATCAAGAACGTTACGTTCACCGTCAAGGTCTCGTAACGTCCCACAGATAACCGCTGACGCGGTTTCTTCCAGAGAGAAGATGGGTGGAGTGCTTCGGCACCCCACCCATCTTTCTTTCTATGCGTCGTCTAGATCAGTCTTTAGACTCCACGCATCTTTTTGACACGGCTGGAGCTGTAAATGCCTGAAGGTTTGAACTTTGCGGAAGTGCACCACGAATTTGGTGAGCACGAGGGTTCTGGACACGAATCTCGTGGCCGCCTCGGACGCTGGCTAACGGTAGCCGAAGCTCTACTGCTTTCCGCTGTGACGATGACAGTCGCATGGTCGGGGTTCGCCGCAGCCAAGTGGAATACCGAGAGCCAACAGCTACTTTCGTCAAGCGCGCTCGTGGGCGTGCAATCGAGTCGAGCAGATCTTGACGCCCAATTGCTTCGCAATTTCGATGAGTCAACCTTTAACTCGTGGTTTGCAGCCTACGTCTCAGGTGATGCAACCAAGATGAAGTTTGCTGAAGAACGATTTCGCCCCGAGATGAAGGTGGCGTTTGATGCGTGGATGGCAACTGATCCTGAAAACAACACAGATGCTCCTGAAGGTCCAACTTTCATGCCTGAATACAACGTTGCCCTCGAAGTGGAAGCTGAAGCGTTGGAAGCTGAAGCTGTCAAGCTTCATGAAGAGGGAGTACGAGCTGGCCAAACTGGCGACGAATTTGTGAGGAGCACAGTGGTTCTCGCTGGCGTGCTGTTCCTCATCGGCATGGGGCGCACTTTCACGATGCCAAGCGTGCGCGTAGGTCTCATCGGTGTGGGCATGGCTCTGCTGGGCTTGGCACTAAGCCTCATTGTTCAACTGCCAGCAATTCCCGCCTAAAGGAAGTTTGGTTATGGAAGAAACTGATTACTCGATACCGCCCGCCACTCGACTTCGAAACAAAATCCTGAACGGTTATGGGCGGTTTACGGTTCTTGCGGCCACGACTGTCATCTGGGTGATGGATTTACTTCTGCACAATCGCTTGGCTGAGGTTGGACTTCTCGCGGGCGGCACTGGTCAGTTCGCCACGACTCTCGACGCAGTAAGCGCCTACGTCTTCATCTTCACTTCATTGCCGTTGCTGTACGCGCTGTGGCGACCACTGCCGCACTTGGTTTTCCGCTTTGCCGCTGCCTACATTGCGTTCGCCGCTGTCCAAGTTGTTGCAAACGTGTTGGAAATGGTGAGCTCGGCACATCTGCTTTCCGGCGACGGACTCGGCAGTCTGTGGGATATCGGTGCCATGTACCTCATGAGCGTCACGGTATTCATGTTCGTGTACGTGCTGATGGATCTCTCAACCCCAGGCGGCGCATTTATTTGGCCGGCACGTGATGGTGAGCCCGCGCCAACGCCGAATCTCTTTGACTACCTATTCATCTCGCTCAACGTGAACTCCACCTATGGCCCAACATCCGAAGCGGTGATGTCGCGACCAACAAAGTTGATTATGGGATTGCAAGTCTTGCTTGCGATTTTGATGTTGACGGTGCTTATCGCTCGCGCCGCATCCGCCCTCTAAACCAAAAAGCCAAGCTCTCCAACTGATCTGGGGGCAGAGGGAGAGCCTGGTTCGAAAAGTGTATCGCACTTCTAATGGGCAGAATCAAGAAGTAGCCTCTGCGCATGTCAGAGGTCATGGAGCAGCGCCGAATCGCGCAGGTCAAACAGACTGACCTGCGTCTGCGGCAGGCAGCGCGCGAGATTCTGGCCACTGAAGGCTGGTCCGCGCTGGCCTTCACGCGGATAGCGGAACGGGCTGGGGTATCTCGCCGTCCGGTTCACGATCGATTCACGGACCGATGGGACGTAGCGCTCGATCTCTGGAAATCTGAGTCGGCACAGGAACTCTTTGACGCTTTAGATGCGCTGTTTCAAACCGTCGAAGGTGCTGATGCGAGTGCCGACGCTTTTCAGGCGCAGATTGACCAGTTCGTTCACCCAACACACGAATTACGTGCCGCCATTGAGCTGCTCGTGATGTCTCAATTCAATTCGAGACTTCATCAGGCAATCAACGACACCTGCCAGCAACGTATTCAGAGTTTGTGCGCGGTGAGCAATGACATTTCCGAAACCAGAAAAGCAGTGCGGCGGGCTTATCTAGTCTCGATTGTTTTGGGATTGCTTCTCGGATGGCGAATCTACGAAGGCGAAGACTTTGATTTGCGGCAACAGGCCCAAAGAATCTTTAATGCGTTGCAGGCGGACATTGCTCCGTCTGGATTACCAACCATCGACGCGGAACATTTCGATGGCAACATCGTTCTCAACGTGGACGAGCCCGCGTTGCGCGCACTGATGCTCGCCGCTATTGAAGAAATCGGTACGCATGGTTTTGATGGAGCTGCCACATTGCGAATTGCGGAGCGGGCAGGGTTTTCAGAAGGTTTTCTCTTCAGTCGCTACAGTTCAAAACTGAAACTGTTTGTTGACATTATTCGTCGAAACACTGAATCTCGACTCCATCAAAATAACCAACTCTTAGAGACGATTGCCCAATCACACTGCCAAGGAATTGCTGACGCCGTCTTTATCCGCGAAGCAATGCAACCTGGTCGCGGTCACCGTCGAGCACTCACGCTGGAACATTTCCGCGTTTCGATGAATGATGAATCGATGAGAAAGCAGACAGTCGCTGCACTGGAGAGGTTTGTGGCAGAGATGCGATCAGCAAACCCGGAGTGGGCTGAAAAGATGACGCCTACTCGTGTTCGAATGGCTCATACGGTCGGCATTGGAGTCGTCGCTCTCCCACTCGTTCTTCCCGATGCGTGGCAACTGCCGTTCGATCTCGTGACATGCGGTCTAGGCGACTAACAGTTCCAGGTTCGACAGTTCTTGACCGACTGGACAAGGAAACCGCGTTGTTGTCAAGAAATAGGACAAGAAAAGCCTTTGCCCGCTGGCGATGAGTCGCTATGTTGGAAAACATGCCGTTCGAAAGCGATCCTTCATCCGTGTTTTTAATCGACGGTGTCGTGAAGAACTACGATTGGGGATCGACGGAACTTTTGCCCACACTCCTGAACCGTCCCAAAGACGATCACCCGTGGGCTGAGTATTGGTTGGGCACTCACCCGCGAGGTACAGCGGTAGCTCAGCTCCCCTCAGGACAGACCCCACTAAGCGAACTGTTGCCGGAGCCTCTGCCCTTTTTGTTGAAATTCCTCGGCATCGCGAAACCCTTGTCGGTTCAAGTTCACCCGAATCTGCAGCAAGCGCGTGAAGGCTTTGAGCGAGAAAACGCACAGGGAGTGCCCGTCGATTCATCCTCCCGTGTCTTCGTGGATAGCTCCGACAAGCCAGAACAGATTTGTGCGCTGACCGAGGTGTCGGCACTCTGCGGTTTTCGTTCCATTGAAGAAATCCGTGAACTGACTGCTCCTCTTTCAGCTCACCTTCCGACCAACTTTGAAACACCTGGCGAGGCCTTCTTGGCTCTCTTCGGTTTGGAGAGCACGAGCAAGAAGCAGATTTTCGAGGAGATTGCCGACCTCAATGCTGACGGTGTTGTCAGCGACGAGTGGAAGTGGGTCTTCGCACTCCACGCACAGCGGCCCACAGACATCACAGTCCTCGCGCCCCTGTATCTCAACCTCATCCAACTTCAACGCCATGAGTCTCTCTTTTTGGGGGCCGGATTAATCCACGCGTATTTATCGGGGCTGGCTGTTGAAGTCATGGGAGCTTCGGACAATGTCGTTCGTGCAGGATTAACTTCGAAACACATCGATCAGAGTCAACTATCGAACTTGGTTCACAAGCACGCGACACCGCCACACATTCTTCAGGGTGCACAGAGCGAAAGTGGCTGGATTACCTGGCCAAGCGATAGCGAGTATTTCGCATTGAGCTATCTTGAGATTACTGAAGGCAAGAGCACCATTTCTGGTGCCGCATTTCTAGTCTGCGTTGATGGTTATCTCACGCTCACGAACCGACTTTCTTCTGTCACGGTTAGGTCCGGCGGTGCCGCCTTTATTGCTGCTGCTGAGTTGTGCGACATCAGTGGTAACGGCAAGGCCTACGCATGCGGAGTAAATCCTCAGACGACGAGTCATTAGCTCAGATGATGTCGAAAAACCCATCGCCCACTCACTCGGATGAATTTCTCGAGCATAGATTTGAAGGCGAAGCGCCCTTACAAACACTGTGGTTCTTGATGCGTGGTCATCGACGAGATCTAGCGATATCGCTTGTGTTTTTCGTCATCAAACACAGCCCAGGCTGGGTATTACCCCTACTTACTGCAAACATTATTGATGTTCTCGTCCAACACCGTCCTCTTCGAGAACTGTTTATCAATGCAGCGTTAATGGCGTTCCTCATCATTCAAAACCTGCCCATCAATCTCCTGTATGTGAAATATTTGAGTAGAGCGGTGCGCAGCCTCGAGAACTCGCTTCGCTCGAGCATCGCCGAACGACTTCAACAACTCTCGATGGGCTTTTACCTGCGCACGAGTGCAGGCGTCTTGCAAACCAAAGTTGTCAGAGACGTTGAAGCAGTTGAACAGATGCTGAAAAACATCGGTGACGGCGGGTTAGCAGCACTCAATAACCTCATCGGGGCTGTTGTCATTACTGCGGTGCGCGTTCCTCAGTTTTTGCCTTTCCTCATCGTGTTAGTGCCAATCTGCGCCTTTCTGATTGTGCGTTTGCGCTCGTCGCTTGATGACCGAAATCAAGAATTCCGCCAAGAAGTCGAACGGATGTCATCTCGCGTCACGGAAATGACGAATCTGATTCCGGTCACCCGAGCTCATGGACTCGAGTCGAGTGCCTTGGAGCGAGTCTCGAACGCTTTCTCTCAAGTGAGAATTGCTGGGCTTCGGTTGGACGCGATCAATGCTCGCTTCAGTGCCATGGCATGGGTTGCGTTCCAGGTGTGCAACGTGACCTGTCTTGTAGTTGCCTGCTGGCTCTCGTACACACAGACCGCGCCGATTACTGCGGGCGAAGTTGTCTTGCTGACAACCTACTTCAACATTCTGACGGGTTCAGTCATTTTGTTTGCAAGCCTCATGCCAATCATCAGCAAAGGTTTGGAATCAATTCGTTCAATCGGTGAAGTTCTTCAGTCACCTGACATTGAGAGCAACAGCGGAAAACCTCGAATTGATCGAGTCGATGGCGAAATTGAATTTCAAGATGTCACATTTACGTACCCTGAAAGTCCTACGCCAGCGATTAGCCACGTCTCACTGAGGGCGTCGCACGGCCAAGCGATTGCGTTGGTTGGTCCGTCTGGTTCAGGAAAATCAACGTTTATCAACTTGGTGATTGGCTTTCTGAGGCCGACATCTGGTCGCATCATTCTGGACGGGCGGGACATGCAGGCGCTCGATCTAAGGTCGATGCGCTCGTTCATTTCTGTAGTACCGCAAGAGTCGGTTCTTTTTGAAGGCACCATTGCAGACAACATCACGTACGGTCTCGTAGACGTGTCGCCCGACAAACTTCATGAGGCACTCGAAGCCTCAAATGCCTGGGAATTTGTTCGATCGCTTCCACAAGGTGTCAACACTGTTGTGGGCGAGAGAGGCGCCCGACTGTCAGGTGGGCAGAGACAACGCATCGCAATTGCTCGTGCGCTTATTCGCGACCCGCGAATTCTGATTCTTGATGAAGCGACGTCAGCTCTAGATTCACACTCTGAGGGCTTAATTCAGCAGGGCTTAGAGCGATTAATGGCGAATCGCACGACGTTCATCGTTGCTCATCGACTCTCCACGGTACAAAAGGCAGACAAGCTGGTTGTTCTCGACAAGGGTGCGATTGTGGAGGTTGGAAAGCACACGGATCTCGTTGCCGCTGGTGGAACGTATTCACGACTATTCGCTGCCCAACGGTTACCAGGTTAGGAGTAAGAATGCTGCTCGGAAAATCTCTTGAGGAACTGCGAACGTATCGACCCGCACTTCCAGTCGCACCGGATTTCGATGCGTTCTGGGCCAGCACTCTTGACCGTTACGTCAACGAATCAGAGCCAGTTCTCACGCGTTGGGACGGGCCGCTAGAAACTGTTGACGTTTTCGATATCACGATTGCTGGTTATAACAACGATCCCATCAAAGGCTGGTTTATCACACCGAAGGAACTCAACAAGAGGGTTCCCTGCGTGGTTATTTTCGAAGGATATGGTGGCGGTCGCGGCCTGCCTCACGAGTGGCTTTTTTGGCCCTCATGCGGATATGCGGTACTCGTCATGGACACTCGTGGACAAGGTAGCGGGCATCGGCGCGGAGACACACCTGATGGCTCATACCCAGTAGGCAATCACTCGCCAGGATTCATGACTCATGGTGTTGAGTCGCCTGAGACCTACTTTTATCGCCGCGTCTACACAGATGCAGTCTGCTTTGTGCGTGCAGCTCAGAAACTCTCCAACGTCGATCCCGCTCGCATCATCGTCGGTGGCGGAAGTCAGGGAGGAGGCATTGCTATTGCGGCTGCTGGTCTCTGCCCGGAAGTGTATGCAGCGATGCCAGACGTACCTTTTCTGAGTCACATTGCGCGAGCGATAGAAATGACTGACGGTTATCCGTATCAAGAAATCGTCACTTACCTGCGTGGTCGTCGCGATGCAGTTGAGCAGACGCTCGGCACAATTGCATTTTTCGACGGGATGAATTTCGCCGCCAGAGCACATGCTCACGCACTCTTTTCAGTCGGTATGCATGATCCGATTTGCCCGCCGGACACTGTCTTCGCTGCGTTTAATCATTGGCAGGGAGAAAAGTCGATTGAGGTGTGGCCGTACTCAACCCATGAGGGTGGCGGAGTAGATCAACAGCTTAAGCAGGCGCAATGGTTGCGCTCACTGCTTCTCAAAGGAGAATGAATATGAATCTCGGTTATGGATTCAATGCACAGTGGGCTTTTAGTTCACACAATCGTGAAACACCTGCGCCTTTCAACCCTCGCATGCTCGATTTCATGGCGCAATACGGTTTCAATTTCTTGCGCATTCCCATTGACTATCGCTTCTGGATGGATGCTCTTCAGCCTGATGGTCAGATGAGAATCCATGATCGTTTTCTTGACACCATCCAGGCCTATGTGGATGCTGCAGTAGATCGAGGAATCCATATCAGCATCAACCTGCACCGCGCGCCGGGTTACGTGATTACTGGCTGGGAAACTGAAGCCACCAACCTGTGGAGCGATTCAGTAGCCCAAGTTGCTTTCGAGACCCTATGGACACGCGCAGCCGAATACTTCAAAGGACAGCACCCAGATCTTCTGAGTTTCGATCTAGTCAACGAACCACCAGATCTTGGCCAGCGTGGCTTCACTCGCGAGATTCACGCAGAGGTCATCAGGTCAGTCCATTACGCCATTCGGGCTGTAGATCCGGCCCGCACCATCGTGATCAACGGCCTCGCTGGCGGCCACTTGGCTATGCCAGAGCTCGCAGATCTCGACGCGGTGCATAGCGGCCGCGGCTACCAGCCGATGTTGGTGTCGCATTACAAAGCCGAATGGTGGGACGGCAGCATTGGTATGCCAGTTCCGACCTATCCTTGCGACTACAACGGTGTTCATTGGGACCGAGACTCGCTGTGGGAGTTCTATGGACCGTGGCGCGACGTCCAAGCCCAGGGTCGTCCGATTCACATTGGTGAGTTTGGCTGTTACCGCTACACCGACAACCAGGTTGCGTTGGCGTGGTTTAACGACTTGTTTGAAATCTTCAAGAAGTCGAACTGGGGCTACTCAATGTGGGAGTTCGAAGGATCCTTTGGAATCGCCAATCACGGTCGCCCGAACACCAGTTACGAAACGATTGAGGGCTTCCAGATTGACCGTCAGCTGCTCGAATTAATGGTCAACAGCCGGGTTTAGGCTCGATTCGGGTCCGCAAATCGTTGCAACTTGAAGATTGACAACGTTGGACAAGGCTGCCAAAGTTCGCGGCGTGAAAAAGCGCTACATCCTCGTGCCCTTGGGAATTGCCGTCATGCTCGCTTACGGCCTGTTCACTGGTGGGCCACTCGTCCCCATGGACGACTATGGCGATGTGGGCGCAGGCGTGGTGAAGGAAGACCCGCTCGACACCCTCGCATCTACCTTTGGTGGCGAACCCGTGAAGACCAAGGGTGGCATCAGCGTGCAGGCTACGGAACTGAAGTCCTTCGAGCCTTCAGATTTGGGCGCCCTTGAAGAGGGTGCACTGCCACAGCTTTTCACCATTTCGATCACAAACGGCACCAAGAAGTCCATCGATTTGTTTAGCGTCGCCATCGTGAAGACCGACATTGATGGAGACACGCAGGCCGTCTGCGCGGATATCTTTGATGAGTCCCAGAACCTGATGGGCGTGCCTTTCGAACCCCTTGCAGCCGGTGACACCGTCGAATTTCCCTGGGGAATGGCGTGCCCAGGCACTGCCGGCGCCAAGATTTCGGTGACGATTGCGATCACCGACAAAGAACAAGTTCAGTTCGACGGAAAGTTGGCTTAGCAGCCCCCTAGGCAGTATGGGGATTGTGTCCCCAACTTGTCCGATTCACGCTCAAAAATGTCCCGCAAGACATCTGCAAACCGCCGAAAAAAGTTATTGACAACGTTGACATTTGCTGCGATGGTTCCGCCACCGCGGCGATAGTCGCCGTCTATGTTCGTTTCTGAATTGGAGGAAATATGAAGCGACTCGGTGCGATTGCCATCACATTGATGATGGCCGTCGGTGTGCTGATGGCTCCACCAGCATCAGCCGCAACCAAGAACTTGGTCGTATGGGCCACAGGCGATGATGCTTCTACCAAGGTGACCCAAGCGGCTGCCAAGGTATTCATGCGCCAAAATCCTGGCGTCAAGGTAACTGTCCAAACAATCGGCTGGGGCGACGGCTATGCAAAGGTTCTTGCAGCTGCAGCAGCTCGCAAGGGTCCAGACGTCATCACCGGTGGTTTGTCATGGGGTATCTCACTTGGCCAGAAGGGCGCACTCGCTGACCTTCGTCCACTCGGTGTAGCTAGCTTCGTGCAGCCAAAGGTTCCATCACAGATCTATCGCTCACTCATTGCCTACGGCTCGAGCAAGGTCTATGCAGTTCCTTACGACCTTACCCTCATGATGATGTTCTATGACAAGACCGTCTTCGCTGACAACGGTATTGCTGCACCTAAGACCATTGCAGAATTCAATGCTGCTGCCCAGAAATTGAAGGATGCAGGCATCCAGGTTCCTGTCTACAACGAGTGGGGCAATGCTGACTGGCTCGGCTGGTTCAACTGGCTGTACTCATCAGGTGGTTCTTTGTACGATGCAAAGTGCAAAGTCACGATCAACAACTCAAAGGGTGTTTCAGCTCTGAATCAGTACAAGAAGTTGTATTCAGATTTCGGTGCTCCAAAGCCCGGTGTTGCTGACTGGTCTATGAACGACAACCTGAAGAACAAGAAGTACGGTATCGGCTTCTCTGGCAACTTCCAGGCTAGCTCGCTCTACACCTACTACCGCGACTACAAGAACTGGAATGCAATTCCTGTTCCTGCAGCTCCTGGTGCAAAGAGCGTTTCCTTCATCGGTGGTCGTGGTATCTCCGTTATGAAGTACTCGACCAAGAAGGCACTTGCTGCCAAGTTCATCCGTTCTCTCTACGACGTCAACACTGTTACAGCAATGAACTCTGTTGGTACCGTTGAGAACTCGATCTTCTTGTCGCCAGTCATCAAGTTCGCAGACTCAATCGCTTCTTACCCAAGCTCAGTTCTCAAGACCATCAAGAGCCAGCTCGCAACGGCTCAGGGTCCACCGAACTGCATTGGTTGGGAAGACAGCCAGGCAGATGTGACGAAGGAAATCCAAGCCTTCCTCTTCGACGGCAAGTCGGCTCAGGCCGCTCTTGACGCCGCTGCAGCTGCCATGAAGTCTCGGCAGTAATTACGCACACATTCGACTGAATGCCTCACCGAGGCCAAGTCGTTTCTTCCAAAGAACGCGTGAGGGGCGGGTCCCAGACCCGTCCCTCACGTGGTGGAAGACCCTCACGAAAAATTCTTACCACGAGGCCACAACGAGGAGAGTGAGTTGGGTTGTCTACGTCGACACCAACCGTGACCGCTTTAGAGCCCACCCGGCAGCGTCGCAAAGGCTTCTACAAATGGAGCGACTCTGGCCTGAGTTCATACCTGATGCTCGCTCCCTTCGTTCTTTTGTTCGTTGCGTTCAGCATCTACCCCATCTTTGCAAGCTTCCGGCTCTCCTTCATGCGTTACAACGCCATTTGCGACGAAGAACTCAGCCCCTGCGGCTCAGTTCGATTTGGCAATTACTACCGACTCTTCTTTGAAGATGATCGTTTTCATAAGGCACTTCTCAATACCTCGTACTATGTCGTTGGCGCAGTCTCTTTGACAATTATTGCCTCGTTGATGTTGGCCATTGCTTTGCAAGCTGACACCAAATCGAATCGCATCTTGCGCGTTGTCTTCTTCTTACCTTCTGTGACGTCATCCATTGCCACAGTCCTCGTGTGGGGCTGGGTGTTTCGTGGCGATGGCGTTGGTCTGCTCAACGGCGTGTTGGCTGCAATGGGAATCTCCCCAGTCGAATGGCTTGCTACCCCCGCACTCGCAGTCCCGATTCTTGTGCTCATGTCTGTCTGGGGTGGGGCGGGCTACGGCATGATCTTGTTCCTTGCCGGCATCAACTCCATTCCGACCTACTACTACGAAGCCGCGATGATTGATGGCGCAAATCCGCGCCAGCGTTTCCGGTACATCACACTGCCACTACTCAAGCCCGTGATGACTTACGTCGGAATCACAAGCATCATCGGCGCCTTCCAGATTTTCGAAGGTGTCTATCTTCTTTTCCCAACCAGCGTTGGCTCTGTCGGTGGCCTTCAGGATATGGCGCTTATGTTGGTCCCGTATTTGTATGACCAGGGATTCATTCACTTCCGATTGGGCTACGCGTCGGCAATCGCATGGGTTCTTTTCGGCATTATTTTCATCATCAGTTTGATCAACCTGAAGCTGTCTAAGAGTTTTGAGGATTTGCGATGACCATCATTGATCAAGAAGAGTTTGTACCGAAAGACACTTTCGATGCTGGCGGCTTTTCGAGTCCTTTCGAAAAGCGAAGCAAATGGAGCAAGCTCCGAAGAATTCCTCTCTACCTCACGACCATCATCATGGTTGCTCCGTACTACTGGATGATTACATCGTCCTTTAAGTCAGTTCAAGAGCTTCAAAAAGTTCCACCCACGGTCGTACCGAACAAATGGCTGTTGGTGAACTACTTCAATACCAACTTCGGAAACGTCAACAACAACTCAACTGATCCGAGCAATCAACGCGGTCTGTTCCAACGCTTTGAAGAAGTCCAGTTTGGCTTCTTCCACTACGTTCTCAACAGCCTCTTTATTGTGGTCACCATCACCGTAGCCACGATGCTCATCTCATCTCTCGCTGCATACGTTGTTAGCAAGCATCGAATGAAGGGCAAGCGCCTGATTTACTTGACCATTATTGGTTCGATGATGGTTCCATGGCAGGTCGGCATCATTCCCAACTTCTTAACGATGAGTAATCTGAACTGGCTCGATACCTACTGGGCTTACATCATTCCGGCACTTCCCAAAGCGTTCATTGTCTTCTTCCTCGTTCAGTACCTTTCATCTATTCCGGATGAGCTCGTCGAATCTGCTCGCATTGACCGGGCCAGTGAGTTCACGATTTGGTGGCGAATCATTCTGCCGCTCCTTAAGCCAGCAATGATTGCCATGATGATCTTCGCTTCAATCGGCGAATGGAATAACTTCTTGTGGCCGATGATTATTGCCAACAGCCCTGAGATGTGGAACCTGCCAGTGGCGCTTTCGATGTTGCGAAACAACGGTGCCGGCAATATCGGTATGCAAGGCATCATCATGGGCGCCAGCCTTCTCGCCTCTATCCCGACCGTTTTGCTTTTCTTGGTTGCTCAGAAGCACTTCATTCGAGGTATTGCGCTTTCGGGCATCAAGTAATCGCCAAACTTCTAGGCTCGGATCCACTGACAGGAATATCGTGAATCGCTTTTCAAAAGTCCTGAAGACTCTTCTCGTCACTTTTGCGATGGGCGTTTCATGTCTGGCTGTACCGAGTGCCGCTGTGACACCTGAAGTCTCAACGACGACCTGTGATGCCTTACCAGGCGTTGTAATCGGCGATATTCCTGTTGGCATTACCCGAATCCGCGCAACCATCGAGATCGCAAACGGAATAGGTGCCGTTGCAGTGCGGAATCGGCTTGATGCGGTCGCTGGGTGGTCAAGTCCTTCGACCAAGGGTTCTGGACGCATTGCGTTCGAAGGCGACGCCGCCGACGTCGCCGCGGCACTGGCATCGTTGAGAGTGCGGGGTGCCAGTGCCGGCCCAGGCAACGTCACGGTCATGATTGCGCCAGCTGGTGCTTCTTACCTTTCGAGCAATGGCCACTTCTATGCAGCGATTGCTGGGACCTATGCGAATTGGCAGGCAGCAAGCAGCACAGCGTTGGCGTCCACGTTCAACGGAATGTCTGGCTACTTGGCAACCGTGACATCGGCGAGCGAAGTCGAGGTTCTCTCGACGCTTGGCGTCGGCGGTTGGCTCGGTGGAAGTGATGCCGCAAAAGATGGCGAATGGCGCTGGATGGCCGGGCCTGAAGCCGGGCAACTTTTCACGTTTACCAATTGGGCCGCCGGGGAGCCCAACAACTTTTTTGCGGGTGGTGAGAACTCACTTGAAATGAAGGCGAACACCGGCGTGTGGAATGACGCTCGCGATATCGAACCGCTTGCGTATGCACTGGTGGAGTACGGTGGCCAAACTGCACCATTGATGGTGCCCCACACTCAGAGCATTGATTTCCAGGCTGTCGCAGGAGTCGGAGATATCTTTGATGCCGCTGCCTGTGACCCTGTTCCTACGGACATTGTTACTCGCATGGTTTCTGCTGGTGACTCGAAAACTCCTGCAGAGATTGATTTGCTGGGAACTCCGTCGGTAGCGAATCCATTCTCAATCGACCAAGCGAATATCTGGGCCGAATTCGAAGGTCCTTCGAAGCAAATCGTGCGCAGTCCCTTCTTCTGGTTCCAGGATTACACGGGTGCACTCCCACGAGGCGAAGGTGTGTTCCGCGTTCGATTCAAACCGACCGAAGCTGGACAGTGGACGCTGCGAGTCAGTGGTGTCATCCGATCGCTTGATCTATCCAAAGTGGTTCAGCCATTAAGTCTCACTTTTGCTGAGGCATCGGTTCCGCAGATTCAAGTGAACGGCACAGGATTTAGCCGTGGCGGAAAGCCGTTCACACCAATCGGGTACAACATCGCTTGGTCAAAACAAAATTCGCTCGCCGACTACGACAAGTGGTTCAAGCAAGCCGCCCGCAATGGAGCTAATTGGGCTCGTGTGTGGATGGCATCCTGGGGATTTGGAATCGAATGGAAAGACACTGGTCTTGGTGACTATTCCAAGCGGCAAGATCGTGCCAAGAAGCTGGACCAAGTCTTTGCGCTTGGTGCTAAGTACGGCATCAACATCAATTTGGTGCTGCTCAATCACGGTGCCTTTAGTGAGACCACCAACAGCGAATGGCGCGATAACCCTTACAACAAACTCAATGGCGGACCACTAAATAGTCCTGGTGAGTTCGTGACGTCCGCCGACGCCAAGAAGTTCTGGGAACAGCGGCTTCGCTACGTCGTTGCCCGCTGGGGAGCGCAGTCGTCACTTGTATCGTGGGAATGGTGGAACGAAGTTGACTTCACGCCCATGGGCGCAAGTGAACTTCAATCCTGGATTCGTGAGTCGGATCAATTGTTGAGAACTCTTGATGCGTACAACCACCCCACCACCACCTCCTGGTCTTCGGGTGGAAGTCTTCGTGATTGGTCCAACGTCGATTTTGCCTCAATTCACGTGTACAACGACGCTGATCCCATTGCGACTTTGGGCAATCTTGCGCCATCGATGAAAACTGTTTTGCCAGGCAAGCCAACCATCGTTGCAGAAATGGGATCAGGTGCAGCGGGCGAGGATCCAACGCTCGACAAGACCGGCCTCCACATGCACAACAGTCAATGGGCAGCAGTTTTCGCAGGCTTTGGTTCTCCAGCTATGTACTGGTGGTGGGACGAGTACATCGATCCACTCAAGCTGTGGGGTGCTACGAAGAGTTTGAGCGTTTTGATTGCGGGTGCGGACCTGCCATCAATGACCCCGAGAAAAATTGCTGGCCCCAAGCACACCATTACGCAGGCGTTGGTTGGCTCCGGTCGCACCTTGGTGTGGGTACGTCATTCTGATTACAGTCGAAGCGCACGCATCAAGTTGTTGACCGCAGAACTGATCAAAGCTCTCAAAGAAAATCGCAAGCCTCGAGCCGTCGGAGTTCCAACTGCTCTTGCAGCGAGTTTCATGGTGCCTGTTGCTGCTGCGGGCAGATACAAGGTTCAGCTCATCAATGTTCAGACTGGTGCAATACTCAAGACGAGTCTTGTGAGATCTGTAGGACTCAAAGTAAAAGTCACGACACCAAAGTTTGCGGGCGATATTGCAGTCCGTTTAGTGGTTGCGTAAGAACTACAGTCCGACGGATACTTTAAGCAAGGGCTCGAGCCACTCAACATATGTGTCGGTGAAATGCCACTGATCGAAGTAGGCGACTCGTCCACCGATTACCGTTGGACAGAATTGCACGGTGCACGCCCATTGCATCACATTGACGTACTTCGCTTTGACTGCGAGCGCTGCATTCTTTTCAATCTTTTGCACAGCACTGAACTCTGCATCGTCTCTCAAAGTGGTGCAGATCCATGGGTCGGTGCCGCGGGTTGATAGGCAGGTTGCCGGATCGGAACTCATGTTTGGAAGATTTCCAAGCACTACCAAGTTATCGGTGTAGGTGGATAGGCGGGCGAGCGCTGGCTGAAATGCTCGCTGCCATAGCGCCACCACGCCTGCGTCATCAATCGCACCGTTATTGACTGCTGGTTTCCATTGATCCGTGACGACAATCATTTCTGGAGCGAGAGCTTCGATGCGGGGAAGAACTTGTGCTTGCCACTCCTGACATTCGTTGAATGGCTTGTTCAGCTGGTAGCTCCACACGTTTTCTTCGACCAGTGGACATGCCAACTTTGCGAATAGCACTACCTTCCAGCCTTCGGCTTTGCCGATGCGATCAAACGCTGGCATCCACATAGTGGCATGACTGTCGCCGTAGAGCACGAGCGTGCGCGCGGCAGTGTCATCGCCGCCGACGCACTCCGGAACGTCTGTGTTGGGGAAGTCAACCGAACATCCATTCTCAAACCACGCACTGCGATCTCGCACAATGTCTCCGAGTCGAGGCAGCGTTTTGTAGGGGAAAGCTTCGGCATCGATAGCACCTTGAATTACGCTTTGTACCTGCGCCAACAAAGCCGCGCTCGAAGTGCCAGATAGTTTTCCTACAAGTTCCTGCACTTTTGGATCCGCTGGAGCAGCAGGTGTTGTTGCCACGGTCGATGATGGTGAAGCGGTAGGGCTTTCAGTGGCACTTTCTGTGGGTGACGGCGTTGGTTCAGGTGCACTGGGACTGCTCGATGATGCGGTTGGCTCGGGCTCGGGCGATGCGGCGACGGAGCGGTCCTGAGTAAATATCAAGCTGATAGAAAGCGCAGTGAGAGCAAACGCAAGTCCAACCGAGATTGCTTTATGAGGACTGTTGTTCAGTGCGGCACTGCGGCGAATTGGATTTTCGAAGATTCGATAGGCCAGATCACTGAGAACGAATGCGCCAAGAACAATCAGGAACATTTCGGTAAGGGACGCTGGCGTTTCTGTGCTTAAACCAAAAATCACGAGCAATGGCCAATGCCACAGGTACCAGCCGTAAGACCGATTTCCGATGTAGGTGAGCACTCGACTCTCGAAGACGATGACCGAGTCTTTCAGGCCCAGAGCAATCACAAGGGCGGTGATTAAGACAGTCGGCAGGGCCTGGAGCGCGGGGTTGTACGTCGGGGTGGTGACGAGAAAAGTTGCGAGAAGCAGGATGCAGACAAACGTTCGCCACAGAGTTGGTAGGCGCGGCAAGCGGTCGTTTTGTGAAAGGAATGCCAGTAGCGCTCCAATCCCGAGCTCGTACGCTCTTGTGTGAGGCATGAAATACGCAGCGTTTGGATTGGCATTACCGACGATGAGACCCACAGCCAGTGAAGCAACTGTGACGACCGACGCCAGCACGACTGCCCACTTGCTCCAATTCCGCTTGGCCACCAGCCCTAGTGCGAGAAGCAACGCGGGCCAAACGAGGTAGAACTGCTCTTCGACTGCTAGCGACCAGAAGTTTCGCAAGACGGGGTGCTCAATAGTTGAGAAATAGTCCGTGCTGAGATCGAGGTAATGAAAGTTGGCCATGAATATCGAGGCGGAGACACCTTCTCTGGCCGCTGCCTGCGTACTGACTTCATTTCCCTGCGAGGCGACAAGCAGCAAAGTGGTCACAATGACGAGACCTGCTAGCGGCAATATTCGGCGGGCACGTCTTGCGTAGAACGTCAGCAGGCGGATTCGGCCGGCAACGGCGAAGTCTTGGATGAGCAGGCTGGTGATGAGAAAGCCAGAAATGACGAAAAAGGCGTCTACCCCCAGAAAGCCCCGAGGAAGCAGTCCGATGTGATGAGCTACCACCGCCAGGATTGCCACTGCGCGCAGCCCCTCAATGTGCGGGTAGACGCGATGACTATTGTCCATGTAGTGAGTGCTCAAGACGGAGCTCCAAGCCTGTATTGGGTATCGATGACGGCTCCCCAAGGCTATCTGACATCGTTGTCAAACATGGACAGTGTGGTGTAGATTTTCTGATTGACATCGTTGCACCTTGTGCTCAGGCGTGAGGAAATCGACGTCGGTTCATGACCTCAGGGCAGGAACCATCTTTTCGGTCCACGCAGGAATACACATGAGAGGGAACTTTTGTCCACGCCGCCTACAGACCAGACTGGAATCGTCGCTCACCCGACGCTAGCTGATGTTGCCGCCGTGGCCGGAGTGAGCATCAAAACTGCCTCTCGCGTGGTCAACGATCAGGCCAATGTCACGCCAAAAACCGCAGCCAAAGTGCGTGAGGCTGCCAATCTGTTGGGGTACCGGACAAACGCCATCGCTCGCGAATTGCGCGGTGGCCCGATGTCCAACCTCGTGGGCATGATCATTTCTGACCTTTTTAACCCGTTTTACGCAGGTCTTGCCTCAGGAGCTGAAGAGCGTCTGACCGAAGCTGGGCACGACTTGATTATTGCAACTGCAAGAGATGACGGAGCGCGTGAGAGTGCGCTCATCGATTCGCTGCTCGGCCGTCGCGTTCGTGGGCTGTTGGTGGTGCCTTCAGGCAAGGACTATTCATATCTTCATGCTGAGCGTCGCAGAGGGTTCTCCTTTGTCTTTGTTGACCGCCCAGCCCCCTTCTTTGATGCCGACAATGTTCTTGTCGATAACAACGGAGGTATGTACGAATGTGTGAAATACCTTGCCAACAAGGGGTTGAAGCGCATCGCTTTGATCGCAGACCACGAATCCATTTGGACAGCCGGGCAGCGAATTGCAGGCTTTAACAGCGCACTCGCTCGTTTGGGATTATCGAAATCAGATTGCCAAGTCATTTCTGGCGTGCACAACGAAAACGACGCATTTTTAAGAATCACCGATCTCGTTAAGTCCCAAATTGGTGTGGACGGAATCATTGCGGCGAACGACTTGATTGCTCAGGGTGCACTCCGTGGCCTGCGCGCAGCTGGACGCGAAATTCCCATCATTAGCTTTGATGATTTTCCACAAGCATCGCTCTTGGGGGTGACAACTCTTGATCACGATCCACAGACCATCGGCCGCATAGCTGCAGGAGTTTTGTTGGATCGATTTGCTAACCCGGCGGGAGAGAACTTTGTCACCACGGTGATGCAGCTTCGGGTTAAGGAGGGCGGCGAGGCATGAGCGAATACATCCTTGGTATTGATGTTGGCGGAACAAAGATCGCTATCGGATCAATGGATTTCTCCGGAAGACTTCTTGAGTCCTCGAGCATTTCTTCAGTCGCTAACTCTGCACACGAGCTCTGGGACCGACTGGTTGTCGAAGCAAAATCCGTCGTTGGTGCAACAACGGGCACCATGACGGGAATCGGCATTGGCTCGGCGGGTCCTATCAACGTAGACAAGGGAACCGTCAGCCCAGTCAACATTTCTGTGTGGCGAGACTTTCCCTTGGTTGACTCTCTGCGCAGCACTTTTGAGTGCGAGCGCGTCAAGATGCATGGCGATGCCATTGCAATGACAAACGCTGAATTTCATTATGGCGCTGGTGCTGGCAGCAGCAACATGATCGGCATGGTGGTGTCCACTGGAATTGGTGGCGGACTTGTGCTCGACGGTGAGCTGAAAGTCGGCGAATCCGGCAACGCTGGCTATTTTGGTCATTCAACCATCGTGATTGATGGCGAACTCTGCCCTTGCGGTCGGCGTGGCTGCGTTGAGGTCTATGCAAGTGGACCACACATGGTTCGTCAGGCCAAAAATAATGGCTGGGTTTCTGACTCTGATGACTTTATGGATTTGGCTGACGCTGCTCGCGCCGGCGATGCCATTGCGATTGCCGCAATCGCACATGGTGCAGATTCGCTGGCTGTTGGAATCGTCAACGTCGCTGCGACCGTTGATGTCAGCCTCGTGGTGATCGGTGGAGGCGTGTCTCGCGCTGGTGACATTTACTGGGAACCACTTCGCAGAGCTCTGAAACATCGCACCGAAGGAATTGAGTTTCTCTCGGGACTAGATATTCGACCAGCCAAACTTGAATCTGAGGCTGGCCTTATCGGCGCTGCCTTAGCGGCGCTTTAAAAGTACGCAATTTTCCATTCCATCTCCAGTTAGGAAACATCATGGTTTTGCGCGAGCCACTTACTTCATCTTGGACGATTTCACTGCGCCCGCATGAAGATGCAGGTGCTCCAGAGTTACCGCCCGTTCTCGCGGCTCAAGTCCCTGGATGTGTTCACACGGATCTGATCTCGGCGGGTCTTATCGACGATATCTCTATCGACGGTCGGGAAGCAGATCAGCAGTGGCTCTGGCGAACTGACGTAACGTACCGAACGACAATCAACCACCGACCCGGAAACGATGTTGTGCAACTCGTTTTTCGAGGAATCGATACGGTCGCAGACATTTTGATTAATGGTGTCACGCGTTTGTCGGTCAAAAACATGCATCGCACACATGCAGTAGATATCTCCTCGGAGATTGCCGTGGGCGATGTCGATGTTGAAGTGAGAATTCAGGCGCCTTTGCCTGATGCTGAAAAGCATGTTGCTGAGCTTGGTTTGTATCCGCGGCCTTATGACATGCCGTACAACTACCAACGAAAGATGGCATGCAGCTACGGCTGGGACTGGGGTCCCATCACAATCAGTTCAGGACTTTGGAAGCCGGTTGAGTTGCACACGTGGTCGCGTGCGAAGTTCTCCGACCTTGGTGTAGCTGGATCTGTTCACGATGGCACGCCAGTACTTTCTGGCTCGTTCAAGATCGACGGATCGACTGATGGCCTGAAGGTTCGCGTAAGTCTGCGTGATGGCGATGTCACCTTGGCGACCAACGAAAGTAGCGCAACGTCAGAAACGATTGATTCGCTGCCGGTTCCGCAAGCGCAGTTGTGGTGGCCGCGTGGACGTGGAGATCAGAAGCTGTACACCTGCGTTGTAGAGCTGATTGATGGAGAGGACGTCCTCGACAGTTTGACTCGCTCAGTTGGATTTCGAAAAGTTGAGCTCGATACATCTGATATCGGCGAAGACCAACTTTTCGCCATCAAAGTAAATGGTGAACGCCTCTGGATTCGCGGTGCTAACTGGATTCCAGACGATCCGTTCCCAACTCGCGTGACGCTAGCGCGCTACCGCCAGCGCTTGGATGACATGCTCGAAGTCGGTATTACCGGTATTCGTGTCTGGGGCGGTGGCATCTATGAGTCAGAAGACTTCTACAACTTGTGTGATGCCGAAGGCGTTGTTGTGTGGCAAGACTTCCTCTTCGCTTGCGCCGCGTACCCAGAGACCAGCGAAATGTTTGAAGAAGTCGAGCTGGAAGTCGAAGAGGCTGTTCGTCGTCTGCAATCTCACCCAAGTTTGGTCATCTGGTGTGGAGGTAACGAATGCATCGAAGGATTCCAGTACTGGGGTTGGCAAGAGCCCCTCGGTGGTCGACCTTGGGGAGATAGTTTTTACCGCAAGACAATCCCTGGTGTACTCGGTCGGCTCGATCGCACGCGTCCCTACATTCCAGGTTCGCCGTTTTCGTCGCACTCTGACGACGTTCGCAGTTTCAAGTCAGGTACCAATCACATTTGGGACGTCTGGAACGAACTCGGCTATGAGCGTTACGAAGAATATTCACCCGCTTTCGCCGCCGAGTTTGGTTTCAACGGGCCAGGTTCATGGCCAATGCTGACGAGGGCAATCGGCAAGGACAATCTTGATTCGCGCGATCCGGACTTAGCTATCCACCAAAAAGCGTTTGATGGCATGGACAAGATTTCAGCGGGACTTCATCGGGAATGGAAGACCCCACCAGTCGAAGGTCATGCGTGGTACTTCGCCGCACAGCTACTTCAGGCACGTGCGGTGCAAACTGGTTTGAAGCATTTTAGAAGCCTGTATGAACGGTGCTCGGGGACCATCCTCTGGCAATTCAACGACATGTGGCCAGCAATCAGCTGGGCAGTTCTCGATTACACCGGTCATCGCAAACTTGCGTGGTACGCGATGCAAGAGGCCTACCGTCCGAGGGCAGTTATTTTGACGAGGCCAGATTTCGGTATGCCGCTGACTCTCATCAACGACACCGCGGATGAATGGGACACGCCAGTCGATCTATGGCTTATCAACTCCGCTGGTGACGTGGCTGAACAAGCAAAGGTTCATCTCAAAGTTCCACCGTACTCAGCCAAGCGTTTTGATACTCATGAGCTCTTGCCTGGTCTCGCTGCAGCTGACAATCTCACGTTCGTTTGTGTGGATGCTGACGGCATCCGCACAGCACGCAGAGCCTCCATGCAACCTGCGGAAGGCGTCTTGCCTCAGCGTGTGCAGTCAGTAATCGAGGTCACTGGCAATTCGGCGACCGTGACGGTCACCTCAGATCATTTCATCCACGAGCTGTGCCTGTTACCAGAGATTGTGGTTGAAGGGTCAAGAGTTGATAAGCAGTTTGTTGCTCTCCTGCCGAATGAATCCACTACCTTCCACATCACTGCACCGGTTTCGCTCGAGCCGCTGAAGGCGCGCTTAGCGGACATCGTGTGGTCACACAACAGATTGCTTGGTTCATGACATCCATTCTTGATTTCGGTGCCATTGCTGATGGTGAAACAAACAATGCACCGTCTATCCAGCGGGCAATCGACTCGGTGAGTGCCAGCGGCGGTGGACGAGTCACGATTCCGGCCGGCCGTTTTCTCAGCGGAAGTTTGCAGCTGAAGGCTGGAATCGAACTTCATCTCGAACCGGGTGCAGAACTGTATGCATCTAGTAACTATGCAGACTATTTGCCTGAACACTCAGTTCCTTCGATCACAAAGAATCTGATTGTTGAAGAAGTTCTTCCCCAGCGCGCATTTATTGTGGGATATCAAGCTCATGGAGTTTCCATCACGGGTCAAGGAACTATTTCAGGTAACGCGGATGGCTTTATCCTCGACAGAGGTCAGTACATTCACGAAATGCGAGCACCTGAGGGGGGACGCAGCCAATACCTAGAACGGCCCTTCACGATTTTTCTGATCGACTGTGAGTCGGTTGTACTGCGAGACTTCACTCTTAGGGATCCCGCGTTTTGGGCCATTCGAGTGACTGGCTGCGATGGCTGCAACATCGACGGCATTCGAATTTTGACTGATCTGATGGTGCCAAATGCCGACGGCATTGACATCGACCGGTGTGACAACGTCCGCATCACTAACTGTGAATTGATCACCGCCGACGATTGCATTTCACTCAAAACTTGTACCGCAACCGCCATGTATGGTCCTATCGCTAATGTCGTGATTTCTCACTGCATTATGACCTCCACGTCCGGCGCCATCACCCTTGGCACAGAATCTTGCGCGGACATTGAACAAGTGATCATCAGCGATTGCATCATCACGGATTCACATCGCGGTATTGCTATTCGTCCACGTGAGGGCGGGCAAGTTCGTGATGTGCTCGTCAACGATTGCATTGTGAATACTCGAACCTTTAGCGAATCTTGGTGGGGTCACGGGGAACCTCTGCACGTAACCGCGGCGGCATGGGACGATGAATCAGAACTTCATCCTGGCAATCCCGAACGAAAACTTGCTGGCTCAGTCCGCAATATTTGTTTCTCAAACATTATGTGCCGCTCTGAAGCTGGTGTACTCGTGTGGGGGCAACGCCCAGAACTCGTGCGTGAAGTCGTCTTCAATCACGTTCGCGTTGAGATGTCGGCCCAGTCGAAGTGGGATCCTCGAATCGACCTGCGTCCTGCTGGCGAAACAACTTTCTTGCGCCGAGATCACTCAGCGTTTGAGTTGATGCAAGCCGAGGACGTGCGACTCGAGGATTGCCGGGTTGTGTGGAATCCTGCGACGTCCAACCGTTACGCACATGCTGTCGCAGCAGTAGATGTCCGAGATTTGGTGCTTGAGCGCTTTCACGGTGAAGCGGCGCGGGCTCACCTCCCAGCGGTATCGGAGAACTGACTAGTTCAGTCCCGAATGCTCTGACACACGCCATTCGGCTTGCGCGGTGAGTGGTTTACCAGGACTGACGATGTGGCCGTAGCCAGAGCCCAACAAGTTCACGCCATTAGGTGGGGCAGTTTCTGGTTCGATGCACACGAATTCGTTGGCTTCGTAGAGATGCATGAACTTCACATCGGCCGCAATGTCGATTCGTCGAAAGCCGGGCCACGTGATGTGTGCCTTGCCGTCGGGTACGACAAAAGAATCGTCGAAGGGACTGACGCCAACGTCCACGGTTTCACCCGTGACGATAAATTTCTCATCCGTCACAAACTGCGCACTCGCATCGAAACCGTAAACAGCACTACGTCCGACGGGCGTGTCTCCCAACGCCAGATTTCGACGAAACCACGGATGCCATCCCACTGCCGCTGGAAAACTTCCTTCTGTCGTTGAAACGCTCGCTCTGGTCTCCACACCCCACTCATGGACTTCCCACGCAAGCGTCACCATTGCGGGAATTGGCCAGCGCTTATCGGTTTGGTGAGAGATCACTATTTCTCGGTCAGAGTGCGCCAGCACTCGACATTCGGCGAACGGCAAAGTGCCGTGAATGGCCCATTCCCTGAAGTTGATTGCTTGCCGGAAGGTGTGACTATCGAAAGTCACTGACTGGTCCCGGAGTCGACCGACCCATGGAGCCATCAAATACCAGCCGCCCTCGATGGGTTCCTCTTCGACTGGCGCGAGCACATCGACGCCAGCAATCTGCCACGACACAACGCGACCGCCATTTGTGGGATCAATGAAGAGTTCGTGTTCGCCCGAACTGATAAACAGCACCGTCTCGCCTTAACCTCTGAGCTGCTGGTAGGTCTGAAAGACGTGCGGTGCGCTCGGCGAGTGCACCAGGCTCTCGCCAACCAGCTGCCACGTTTGCGTGTCCACGCCAGCCACGTGCGCCGCTTGTCGCGCCATTCCCAAGGCAACGTATTCGCTCGTGGGTGGCACCGCGATGGGTTCGCCGAAAATGCTGGATGCAATCTGCTGCGTTGCAATCGAGGCTGCACCGCCGCCAATAAGCGACAGCGACGTGACTTCCACTCCACAATCTCGAATCGCGAGGAGAGCATCATTGAGTGAGCAGATGATTGCTTCGACTCCGGCTCGTGCAATGTGTGCCGCAGAGACATTGTCGAGACGCATTCCATGCAGAGTGCCCGTGGCATTCGGGCGGTTCGGGGTGCGCTCACCTTGGAAGTACGGAATCAGTGTCAAACCATGTGCACCCGGCTCCATGCTGAGGGCAGCTGCATCGAATTGTGCGTAGTCGAGACCCGTCAGAGTGCGAAGTCGATCGAGCACTTGCGTGGCGTTTAAAGTGCAAGCTAGTGGCAGGAAGTTGCCTGTTGCATCGGCGAAGCCAGCAATCATTCCTGACTCGTCATGGGTAGACGTCGACGAAGAAGCAAACACCGTTCCCGAAGTTCCGAGTGAGACAATTCCTTTACCAGGTGTTGCACCGAGTCCGAGCGCCGCGGCCATGTTGTCTCCACTGCCAGCACCCATCAAGCAGTTTGGATGTATGCCCAATTCGCGAGCAACATCGCTATCGACGTTTCCGGCACTTGCCCAAGCATCGAGCACTCGAGGCAGTACCGGTCTATGTCCAAACGCAGTTTCCACAAGATTGAGGTCGTAACTCTCGGTAGTGGTTGACCAATAGCCCGTGCCGCTGGCATCGCCTCGGTCGGTGGTGAGCGATACCTCGAGACCTTCGCGCTGAGCGAGTTCTGCGCCACCACGAAGTTTGTATGTCAACCAATCATGTGGCAGGCAGACAGCGGCCGTGCGGCTCGCGATCTCTGGCTCGTTCTGTGCAACCCATGCCAGCTTGGTGACCGTGAAAGACGCCACGGGCACACTTCCGATGTTCTGGGCCCACCAACTGGCTCCGAAACGCTCGACCAATTGATTCGCCTGCTCTGCGGAGCGGGTGTCATTCCAGAGCAATGCTTCTCGACACACTTCACCAGCAGAATCGAGCAAGACCATGCCATGCTGTTGGCCACCAACTGAAAGTGCACCGACATCACTGAGCCCACCAGCAGATTCGATCGCACGCTTCAGCGCTTCCCACCAATGATGAGGATGAACTTCGGTGCCCTCTGGATGAGAAGCCGAACCTTGGCGAACAATCTTCCCAGTCGCAGCGTCGACGACGAGCACTTTGCATGACTGGGTTGAGGAGTCAATGCCAGCAACGAGCATTAGTGCACTCCAAGCAGGTGCTCGAGAGCCAGCTGCGAGAGTTGCACGTAGCCATATCCGCGCTTGCCCAATTCCTCGACGTCGAAGCCGTCGACTCCTGGGATGTCGCGATAACTCTCGCCCGGCGCAAGCGTCGGCTGCTGCAACGAATTCAGACCGCTGAATTCGAGAGCCGTGTGAACGCGCGGATCAGCGCGAAACGCGAGAGCACGTTCCTTGAGGAGCAAGTAGGTGCGCATGTTTGCGGCAGCTGATGCCCAGACACCATCGAGATTTTCGGTGCGCATTGGCTTGTAGTCAAAGTGTTTTGGACCGGCATAGCCAGCTGATTCCAAGAGATCCACAAGGAAGAAGGCGTTCATCAAGTCGCCATGACCAAAAACAAAGTCTTGGTCGTACTTGATACCACGCTGACCATTGAGGTCGATGTGGAAGAGCTTGCCATGCCATAGAGCTTGAGCAATTGCGTGGACAAAATTCAATCCCGCCATTTGTTCATGGCCAACTTCAGGATTTAGACCGACCATTTCTGGGTATTGCAGTTCGTTAATGAAGGCCAGCGCATGACCTACGGTGGGAAGCAGGATATCGCCACGTGGTTCATTGGGCTTGGGTTCGAGAGCGAATCGAATTGAGTACCCATGATCAATCACGAATTGGCAAAGCGTGTCAACGCCTTCCTTGTAGCGATCGAGAGCATGCCGAACGTCCTTTGCAGCATCCATTTCGGAACCTTCGCGACCACCCCACATGACGTAAGTCTCGGCACCCAACTCGGCCGCGAGGTGCAGATTACGCATTACTTTCGAAAGCGCATATCGCCGAACATCGCGGTCATTCGAGGTGAAGGCACCGTCTTTAAAAATTGGATGCGAGAAAAGATTGGTCGTCACCATCGGGACTTTTAGACCCGTCGCCGCGAGGGATTCCTTGAAGCGGGCAATCGATTTTGCCCGCGCTGCTTCATCGCTGCCGAAAGGAATGAGATCGTCGTCATGGAAAGTTAGCCCATACGCACCAAGCTGTGCAAGGTTCTCAACTATCTCCACCGGATCAAGCGCTCTGCGGGTTGCGTCACCGAATGGATCGCGCGCTTGCCAGCCGACGGTCCACATGCCGAACGTGAATTTATCTTCTGGGCGAGGAGTCAGTTGTGTCATGAATGCATCCAATGTTCGGCCGAAAAAGTTCGTCTACAGGGTCAGCACAATTGCCAACCATTTGTCAGGAAATTAGCACAAGCCACAGGTGCCATCAATGGAAATTGAGAGCCATTTTTGTTCCCAACGGACGACACCTTCTGCGATGACTTGTCCTTTAACTTTGCTTTGTCTTGTTCGAGACAAACGTGTCAACAACTCGTCTGCATTGCAGGTGACGGGACAAGCGTGAGCCAAAATGTCAGGCTCGAGTTGTAGTTTCTGTTCACAACTAAAGGGGGACTTCAGCATGAACTTTCGCAACACACACAGACCAAAACTTTCTACCGCTCAAATGGATCGTGCCATTGGACTTTTACTGGGCACGGCCTGCGGTGACGCACTTGGCGCGGGCTACGAATTTCAACCGCGGGTTCCCTACACCGAATCCATTCGCATGAAAGGTGGTGGCCCTTTCGGCTTCAAAGCCGGCGAATGGACTGATGACACGTCGATGGCTTTGTGCATCGCGGAGGTTGCGGCCACCGGTGCGGACCTACTCGACTCGAAGGCTCAAGACGACATTGTTAACGCCTGGGCTACGTGGGCAAGGACTGCTCCCGATGTCGGCAATCAGACTCGCGCTGTGTTGGGTGGACTCTCTGAACTGTCTGCGGAGGCAGCAAATAGGGCAGCAATTTCATTCGCCGAACGAAACTTGCACAGTGGTGGCAACGGCTCGCTGATGCGAACCGCACCTGTGGTGCTCGCATTTCTGGACTCCCCCGATGAGCTATGGCGTGCGGCTCGTGCCATTAGTGATCTCACCCATCGCGACATGGACGCTGCCGATGCCTGTGCACTGTGGTGCATGGCGATGCGAGATGCGATTTTGACAGGCGAACTCAAAGGTCCACGAGTAGGTCTTGAGTATCTCGACGACGTTCGCCGTCAGCGTTGGTCATCACTCATCGATGAAGCGGAATCTCGACAGGCCTGGGAGTTCACCAACAACGGCTGGGTCGTGCATGCATTCCAGGCTGCATGGTCCGCAATTTTCCACACGCCAGTTCCCGCAGATTTGCCACAACTGGGAATCTTCCCGGCTCAGCATTTTCAAGCTGCACTAGAGCGTGCAGTGCGAGTCGGCAATGACACTGACACGGTTGCGGCGATTGCGGGAGGTTTGCTCGGTGCGCGTTGGGGTCAGTCAGCTATCCCTAGTG
>JAFMIT010000051.1 GCA_017853815.1 Actinomycetota bacterium | reverse complement strand
GCCCTTGGGCTACATCGTGTACCGCAACGTCGAAAAGATTGTGCGCGAGGAGATGGATCGCGCTGGGTTCCAAGAAGTTCACTTCCCAGCGTTGCTGCCACGCGAGGCCTATGAAGCAACGAATCGCTGGACTGAGTACGGTGACAATCTCTTCCGCCTGCAGGACCGACGCAAGAACGATTATCTGCTCGGGCCGACGCATGAAGAAATGTTCACGTTGATGGTCAAAGGCGAGTACTCCTCGTATAAAGACCTGCCGCTGTCGATTTATCAAATCCAGACCAAATATCGTGATGAAGCGCGGCCGCGTGCTGGCATTCTGCGCGGTCGCGAATTCGTCATGAAGGATTCTTATTCCTTCGATATTGATGACGCAGGTCTTGAAGTTTCGTACAACAAGCATCGTCAGGCGTATATCAACACGTTTGATCGTCTGGGCCTGACGTACGTGATCGTGTCGGCCATGTCCGGCGCCATGGGTGGTTCTAAGTCAGAAGAGTTCCTCGCAGGCTGCGAAAGCGGCGAAGACACTTTTGTGCGCTGCCTCGGCTGCGGTTATGCGGCCAACGTCGAAGCCGTGACTACGCTGCCTGCGGCCGCCGTTGACTTCAGCACCGCGCCTGCAGCGCATGTTGAGCAGACACCAAAGACGCCAACCATCGAAACTCTCGTAAACCTTTCGAATGAGCGTGAAGACCTCAAACGTTCAGATCGTGAGTGGACCGCAGCTGACACGCTCAAGAATGTTGTCTTCAAGTTGCAGCACATCGATGGCAGCACTTCGGTCCTGGCAATCGGATTGCCTGGAAACCGCGAAGTCGATGTGAAGCGATTGGAATCTGCGGTTCATCCAGCCGAGGTCATGCCATTCGAAGAGGAAGACTTCAAAGCGCATCCACTGTTGAAGAAGGGCTATATCGGGCCACAAATCCTCGGTGAGCAGTCAGCGTCGGGCATTCGCTACTTGGTGGATCCTCACGTCGTCGATGGCACCCGTTGGATCACTGGTGCCAACGAGTACAACCACCATGTCTACGACCTGACGTGTGGTCGCGATTTTGTTGCCGATGGTTTTATCGAAGCTGCTGAAGTTCTCGAAGGCGATGCTTGCCCGACTGGCTGCGGCGACTCACTCTCTGCCGCCCGTGGCATCGAGATTGGTCACATCTTCCAGTTGGGTCGCAAATATGCGGAGGCTCTCGATCTGACGGTGCTCAACGAAAACGGTGAACGAGTCGTAGTCACCATGGGCTCTTACGGCATCGGCGTCTCGCGCGCGGTCGCGGCTGTTGCCGAGCAGTCTTACGATGACAAAGGTTTGGTATGGCCTCGCGAAGTTGCCCCGGCTGATGTTCACATCATCGCCGCTGGCAAAGACGAAGCACCATGGGAAGCTGCGGAGAAGTTTGCGGCCGATCTCGAAGCTGCCGGCGTGCGTGTGTTGTTGGATGATCGCCGCGGAGCGTCCATTGGCGTGAAGTTCAATGACTCAGAACTGATTGGCATTCCGACGATTGTGGTGTTCGGCAAACTGCTTGCTGATGGTTTGGTAGAAGTGAAAGATCGCAAGACTGGCGCCAAGGATGAAGTAGCTGTCGACACGTTGCAGGCGCACGTGCTCGAGGTTGTTCGCTCGTCATGACCATCGCGGCAGTCATTTTTGACTGGGGCGGGACACTGACGCCGTGGCACAAAATTGACCTCAGCGCTCAGTGGTACGCGTTCGCACAGGAGTTTGCCCCCGAGAACGCGGCAGGTCTTGCACAAGCGCTGTTCGAAGCAGAAGAAGCGCGTTGGCGAGTTCAGCGAGAAACATCAGGTGCCGAGTCGACTGGAGCGCTCAGCGCGATTCTCGAAAACTGCGGTGTTGACCAGTCTGCCGCCCACTTTGAATCGGCATTTCGACACTATCTAGATTTCTGGGAGCCGCACACTCTCGCAGATCCTGATGCGCTGCCGCTCTTCACAGCGCTGAAAGAGCGCGGACTCAAGATTGGTGTGCTGTCGAACACCATGTGGCCGCGAGCATTCCATGAAGAAGTTTTCGCGCGTGACGGGCTGCTCGAGTTCATTGACGCAGGGGTCTACACATCCGAGCTGCCGGTGGGCAAGCCCCACGCAGACGCTTTTCGAGCAGCCATGTCTGCCTTAGGAGTGGAGAATCCAGCAGAGTGCTTATTTGTTGGCGATCGCATTTGGGATGACATTCATGGCAGCCAGTCAGTCGGCATGCATGGAGTTTTTCTACCCCATTCTGACCACCGCGAGATTGAGCTGGTGGAAACTAACGTGACGCCGGATTTCACTATTCAACGACTCGGTGATGTTTTTGAGATTGTTCGCCAGCTCCAAAAGCGAGCGTTTGCGTAATGCCTGATCTCGACATCAGCGTCTTGATCTTGCTTTTGCTCGCTGCCTTGGCAGCGGGATGGTTAGATGCAGTTGGCGGCGGGGGCGGCTTGATTCAACTTCCATCGCTGTTGCTTGCGCTTCCGCAGTCGCTCACGGTCTCAGCGCTCGGCACTAACAAACTCAGCAGCATCATCGGCACGACCGCGGCAGCTGCGACGTATGCCCGAGCTGTGCCGCCGCCACGTCAGATTGTGCGGCCAATGATGGTCGCAGCGTTCGTGGGTTCCGGCGCTGGCTCACTTGTTGCGAGTCGGCTTAACCCCGAGGTATTCCGCCCGATCATCTTCTTCATGCTGGTGGCCATGTGGCTGTTCATGGTGATCAATCCGACCGCAAAAGTTCGTGGACTTGAAGATCACGAAGTTCCGCAGCATTCAGTCCTGTTGCCTATCACCGTCGGTGCATCACTCGGTTTCTACGACGGCGCCATCGGTCCGGGTTTCGGAGCCTTCCTGCTGCTCTCGCTCGTCAACATCTTTGGCCTCTCGTTCTTACGATCATCGGCAACGGCGAAGTTCGTCAACGTGGCAACCAACTTTGCTTCCATTCTTGTGTTTGCGGCCGCTGGCCATGTCATCTGGATTCTCGGCCTTGCTATGGGGGGTTTCAACTTGCTTGGGGGAGTAGTCGGAAGTCGAATGGCAATACGTTTCGGAAGCGGATTTGTTCGCGGCGTGTTGTTGACTGCAGTCGCGATGTTGATTGTGCGCCTTGGCTTCTCAATCTGGGGTTAGACTTCACCTCTACAACTGCTCGACCAAACAGAACCGGAGTCAACGTGACTAGCCCTGCGCATTTTGCTGAGCGCATTACTGAAGCGGTCACTCCGCTCATTGATGAAGCCCAGTACTACTTGGAATCTGTCAATATCCGGCAAGCTGGTCGAAGACTTCTCGTTCAAATTGTGGTCGATTCCGATGGCCGTCTGGACCTCGACGAAGTTGCGCGCATCAGCCGCCGTCTTGATGTTCTCATCGAAGAGCAAGACCTACTCGATGACACTGGTTACACCCTTGAGGTGACGAGCCCAGGCATCGATCGACCACTGACCCTGCCGCGTCACTGGCGAGCGAATGTCGGTCGCAAAGTCCAAGTAGTGATGAATGACGAATCTGTCTTCATGGCCCGAGTCAGCGGTTGCACAGACGCTAGCGTCGAGTTTGAAGACCACGAGCCTGTAGAACTTGCAGATGTCAGCCAAGGTCAGGTCCAGATTGAATTCAATCGCCCCAAGTCCGCTCACACTGATGACCTTGCAGATTTTGATGATGACGCCGATGCTGAGGATGCAGAATGAAAATTGATATCGCTCAGCTCAAAGGACTCATCAGCACTCTCGACATGCCGCTTGAATCCATCATTGCCCCAATCGAAGAAGCTCTTCTGATTGCGTATCTGCGTTCTGTGAACGCAATTGAAGAAGCGCCGAAACCGGGAGAATGGATTCCGCGGAAAGTCGATGGCAAACCGGTTCGAGTGAAGCTCGACATCGACAACGGCACCGTCGCAGTGCTCGTGACCGAGCTCAACGAAGCGGGCGAGTACCTCGGCGAAGTAGACGAGACGCCCAAAGACTTCGATCGCATCGCTGCGGCGACCACTCGCAAAGTGCTTGGCGATCGGCTCCGCAAAGCAACTGGAGCAGTTCAAGCGGAGGAATACGAATCTATGGTCGGCACGATGATCAGTGGCTTCGTGCAGCAGGGAGCAGATCCACGCATGGTCCATGTTGACCTAGGTCGGGTCGAAGCCATCATGCCGCCCGCCGAACAAGTTCCCACCGAGAAGTACGTCCACGGCGAACGCATCAAGGTGATCTTGGTGGCAGTGCGCCAGCTCGAGAAGGGCAATGTGCTCACAGTCTCTCGCACACACCCCGGTCTCGTCCGGGCGCTGTTCGCTCTCGAGGTGCCCGAGGTGGCTGACGGCACCGTCGAGATTATGGCGCTCTCACGTGAAGCGGGTGCTCGCTCCAAGATGGCGGTGATTTCTCACAAGTCCCAGGTAGCCGCCAAGGGAAGCTGCATTGGTCCGATGGGCGCTCGCGTCAATGCGGTTGTGAAGGAACTCAACGGCGAAAAGATCGACATCGTCGATTACTCCGAAGATCCTGCCAAGTTCATCGCCGCGGCCCTTGCACCGGCTCGGACGGTTCGCGTTGACATTCTCGACGAAGTCAACCGCGTGGCTCGGGTCTTCGTGCCGGATTACCAGCTCTCGCTGGCCATCGGAAAAGAAGGCCAGAACGCTCGGCTTGCAGCCCGCCTGACTGGCTGGAAGATCGATATCCGCTCAGATGCCGACCCGCTGCACGCGGAATCGGCGCCAACGCCCCTTCGGGCGGAGTAACATTCGTGCCTGCTGATATCCCAAAGCCGCTGCGCACGTGTGCTGGCTGCCGTGAGGTAACAGCACAGACTGACCTCGTTCGGCTGGTCGTTATGGACGGAAAACTCATCCTCGATAGCGATCGACGACTGCCTGGTCGCGGTGCTTATCTGCATCCGCGCTCAGAATGCGGGCAGATCGCCATCCAACGGCGAGCATTCAACCGATCATTTCGGCGGAATCTTGCTGAGGCGGAGCTGCCAGCCGGCTGGAACAGTCTGATTAACCCAAGTAGTCCTACTCCAAATGGAGCGTGACGGGAATGAAAACCCGATGAGTGCCAAATGAGCACGGTCAAGCCGACCGCGCTTACCCCAGCGCCCGGGATCTAGTCGTACCTAGAGATCCGGGCATAACAAGGAAGAAACATTGTCCAAGGTCCGGATCTACGAGCTCGCTAAAGAGCTCGGTGTCGATAGCAAAGAAGTAGTCACCAAGCTTGCCGAAATCGGTGAGTTCGTTAAGGGTGCCTCTTCATCCATTGAAGCTCCAGTAGCGCGAAAACTTCGTGCTGCATTCCCTGCGCCTGCCGCGCAGACTGAAGCTGCGCCTGCGCCTGCCAAAAAGGTAGCCAAGAAGGCCGCAGCGAAGCCGGTTGATGAGGCACCTGCCGATTCAGCTCCAGTCGCGCCAGAGCTGCAGCCTCCAAGCAAGCCAGCTGAATCGTCAGGCGATGCCCCAAGCGGTGCAACGCCTGCGATCTTCGCGCCTGCTCCCGCTGCTGAGAAGAAGCCAGGCCCAGCCTCAGGCCCAGCGTCTGGCTCGAATCCAGGCAGCATGCCTCCTCGTCCAGGTGGACCACGCCCGGGCAATAATCCATTTTCAGGCGCCGGTGCAGGCATGGGCCGCGCACCTCGTCCTGGTAACAATCCATTTGCCACAGGTGACCGCGAAGGCGGTCGCGGTGGTGCTGGCACTGCTGGTCCACGTCCAAACCCAGGCGCCATGCCTCCACGTCCTCGCGGACCTCTTGGCGGCGGTGTGCGTCCTCAGGGTGCAGGTCGTCCAGGCGGCCCCGGCGGTGCTGGTGGCGCAGGGCGCCCAGGTGGTCCTGGTGGCGCAGGTCGCCCAGCGGGTGCCGGCGGTCCGGGTCGTCCAGGCGGCTTCGGCGGTCCACGTCCTGCAGGTGGTGGCGGCTTCGGCGGCAACCGTCCAGGCGGTGGCGGTGGCTTTGCTGGTGGCGGCGCCCCAGCAGGTGGAGGTCCGGCACGCCCAGGTACCACAGGTGGTCGCGGTCAAGCAGCGGGTGCTTTCGGTCGCGGCGGCGGAAAGAATTCCAAGGCCAAGAAGTCAAAGCGCACGCGTCGTCAAGAGTTCGACAACCTTGCAGCACCAATTCTTGGTGGCATCCAGATTCAGCTCGGTGCAGGTGCCACTGTGCGCTTGCCTCGAGGTGCGTCACTCACGGACTTCGCTGAAAAGATTGGCGCAAATCCAGCAGCACTCGTGACCATCATGTTCAAGCTCGGCGAGATGGTCAACGCAACGCAGTCGGTCGACGACGACACCCTGAAACTTCTTGGCAGTGAACTGCAGTACGAAGTTGAAGTTGTTTCGCCAGAAGACGAAGACCGCGAATTGCTCGAGTCGTTCGATCTTGAATTCGGCGAAGCTGACTTCGAGGATGAAGATCTTGCACCTCGTCCACCGGTTGTCACCGTGATGGGTCACGTCGATCACGGTAAGACCCGCTTGCTCGATGCAATCCGCAACACCAACGTTGTCGCTGGTGAAGCTGGTGGCATCACGCAGCACATCGGCGCTTACCAGGTCATCACGCCACACGAAGGTATCGATCGCGCTCTCACGTTCATCGATACTCCAGGTCACGAAGCGTTTACCGCGATGCGTGCCCGTGGTGCGAAGGTCACGGACATCGCCGTTCTTGTCGTCGCGGCTGATGATGGCGTGAAGCCACAAACCATCGAGGCTCTTAACCATGCTCAAGCGGCGGACGTTCCGATTGTGGTTGCGGTTAACAAGATCGATAAGGAAGGCGCAGATCCACTCAAGGTTCGCACCCAGCTGACCGAATACGGCCTTGTTGCCGAAGAGTTCGGCGGCGACGTGATGTTCGTTGATGTTTCTGCCCGTCGTGGCGATGGCATTGCTGCGTTGCTCGATGCAGTTTTGCTCACCGCAGACGCTGCCATCGACTTGCGCGCGAATCCCACCGCTGACGCTCAAGGTGTTGCAATCGAAGCGCACCTTGACCGTGGTCGTGGTCCTGTTGCCACAGTTCTGGTTCAGCGCGGAACGCTGCGCCCTGGTGATTCGATTGTTGCTGGCGAGGCCTACGGTCGCGTCCGCGCAATGCTCGACGAAAATGGTCAACCGCTCGATGAGGCCCCACCATCTCGCGCCGTTCAGGTTCTCGGTCTCACCGCAGTTCCTGGCGCTGGCGACTCGTTCCTTGTCGTTGCAGAAGACCGCATCGCTCGTCAGATCGCTCAGACTCGCGCCGCTCGTGAACGTAACGCTCAGCTTGCTAAGCGTCGCGCACGTCGCACTCTCGAGGACTTCTTGGCATCGGTTGAGAAGGGCGAAGTTCAAGAACTCAAGCTCATCCTCAAGGGTGACGTTTCCGGTTCGGTGGAAGCTCTCGAAGATGCCTTGCTCAAGATTGACATTGGCAACGAAGAAGTTGCTCTGCGAGTTATCCACCGCGGTGTTGGTGCGATCAACCAGAGCGACGTCACGTTGGCTGCCGCGTCTGAAGCAATCGTCATCGGCTTCAACGTTCGTCCGGAAGGTCAGGTCCGTGACCTTGCTGACCGCGAAGGCGTCGAAATCCGCTTCTACTCGGTAATCTACTCGGCAATCGACGAAGTGGAGCAGGCGCTCAAGGGCATGCTCAAGCCTGAATATGAAGAAGTCGAACTCGGTACCGCAGAAGTGCGCGAAGTCTTCAAGTCTTCGAAGTTTGGCACCATCGCAGGTACGTTGGTTCGCAGTGGCACGATCAAGCGCAACACCAAGGCTCGCCTGGTGCGCGATGGCATCGTTGCGGCCGACAACCTGTCCATCGAATCGCTACGTCGATTCAAGGATGATGCCACCGAAGTCCGAGAGGGCTTTGAGTGCGGGATTGGTCTCGGCAGCTTCAACGACATCAAGGTCGGCGACGTTATTGAGACATGGGAAATGAAAGAAAAGCCACGCGCTTAATTTCATCACCGAACTCAAGTTCATAGATGAGTCAGTGGGGTGGCAGCGAAAGTTGCCACCCTTACTCACAGGAAGGTGAATCACATGGCAGACGCAGCACGGGCCCGACAGATTGCTGAACGGATTCTGGTGATCGTGGCTGAAGCCGTCGAAATGCGCATCAAAGATCCGCGCATTGGTTTCGTCACCTTTACCGCCGCTCGACTGACTGCAGATTTGCGTGAAGCGACGGTGTTCTTCACTGTCTATGGTGATGACCAAGCGCGCGAAGACACGATGACTGCTCTGAACTCAGCTCGCGGAGTTATCCGCAGCGAGATGGGCAAGCGACTTGGTCTCAAGCACACGCCTTCGTTGACTTTCATTCTCGATGCGCTGCCAGAGAACGCAGCTCATATCGATGAGCTTCTCCAAAAAGCGGCCGCAGCAGACGAAGCCGTGCACGCACAGGCCGAAGGTGCAGCGTTCGCAGGCGAAGCTGATCCCTACAAGAAACCCGAAGCTGAGACAGACGCTCAATGAGCACTTCTGGTCTGCTCATCATCGATAAGCCAGCCGGCATGACCTCACACGATGTCGTCGCCAAGCTGCGCAAGGTGTGCAAGACCAAGCGGGTGGGCCATGGCGGAACGTTGGATCCGATGGCCACCGGCCTTCTCATCATTGGCGTCGAAGCGGGTACTAAGGCACTCCAATTCATCAGTGCTGCCAGCAAAACCTACGACGCGACAATCTGCCTAGGCGTCTCGACGCACACCGATGATGCTGAAGGCGATGTCCTGATGCGCACGGATGCTTCTCAGATCACTGACGAACAGATTCGCGAGCAACTTTCGACTTTTGTTGGCAACATCGATCAAGTTCCGTCATCAGTGTCGGCAATCAAGGTCGATGGCAAACGCGCCTACGACTTAGTTCGGGCTGGCGAACAGGTGGAACTGAAATCACGGCGGGTCACCATCTTTTCGATTGACGTGCACGGGATAGAACGCTCTGAAGAAACGATTGCAGTCACCGTCACGGTCACCTGCAGCTCAGGCACCTATATCCGCGCCATCGCTCGGGACCTCGGAGAAGTACTCGGAGTCGGCGGTCATCTCACCAGCCTCCGGCGGACACACGCGTGCGGCTACACCCTTGCGGATGCGCATCAGTGGGATGAGCCAGATCTCCGACCAATTCCATTGCGCACCGCGCTCACTGCGTTCATGTCAGAACTGCACGTCGATCATGCGCTTGTACCCAAGATTTTCAATGGCCTGAATGTGACCTGGACGGGCCCGTCGGTGGAGGGTCCTGTCATGGTGATTGATGAATCCAACGACCAGCTCTTGGCAATCGGCTATGAGGCCGAGGGTCAGTTGCGGTATCACTCAGTTTTTAACCAGGGTTTGGCAGACTGACACCATGACTGCACAGCATTCGGTGGTAGCACTTGGCGTTTTTGATGGCGTCCATCTTGGACACCAAGCACTGACGACGCAGACCTGCGCCGTGGCAGCGGAACACGGACTGCTTCCTCGCGCGCTCACTTTCAATCCGCACCCGATGACTGTGGTGCGCGGGATGAAGGTTGATCTTCTGGTGAGCGTTGAGCGCCGAGTCGAGTTACTTCGAGAAGCTGGCATGCACGACGTATACGTATGCACCTTCGATGCGGAGCGTGCAGCGCAGTCGCCAGAACTGTTCATTCACTCTGTTCTCAAAGCCGAACTCGGCGCGACCCATGTCGTGGTCGGAAAAGGCTTCCGCTTCGGCAAAGGTGCTGCCGGCAACGCCCAGACTCTCCGCGACGCTGGCATTCACGTCGACGAGGTGGAACAGATCAATGCTCATGGTGGGCGGGTGTCGTCCACCCGAATTCGCGAACTCGTAACTTCCGGAGACCTCGGGCTCGCTTCAGAACTTCTCAGCCGCCCGCACCGACTCGAAGGCACGGTCGTCCGTGGTTTTCAGCGGGGGAGGGAGCTCGGTTTCCCGACCGCGAACCTGCATCTCGACTTCCCTCAGGCGATTCCTCTCGACGGGGTGTACGCAGGCTGGATGAGTACAGGAAACCAGCGCTGGCCAGCTGCAATCTCTGTGGGAACCAATCCGACCTTCAACGACGTGGCTGGCCGAGTTGTTGAGGCGTATGCGCTTCACGAGACAGATCTTGACCTGTATGACCAAGTTTTGAGCGTGGATTTTGTTCAACAAGTCCGTTCCATGAGGGCGTTCGAGTCGCTCGACGCCCTGATTTCCGCCATGCGGGACGATGTTCGCACGACTGAGCGGATTTTGGGCTTGTCCTGAGCACGCGGTACCCTCAGCTCACTGCAACCGCAGTAAGACGGTGAGCGAGGCGGGCGCCTTGCCATCCGTGTCACATGGCTCTTGAAGCCGTCCTCCACCTCGTGGCGGATTGTTCGCGCCCGAGGAGACATTCATGTCGCTTGAAAACATCGCTAAGCAAGATTTGATTGCGGAGCACGCTCGTACCGAGGGTGACACCGGCAGCCCTGAGGTCCAGGTTGCAATCCTGACCCAGCGCATCAATCACCTCACTGAGCACCTCAAGACGCATAAGCATGATCACCACTCACGTCGTGGTCTGTTGCTTCTTGTTGGTCGTCGTCGTCGCCTTTTGAAGTACCTTCAGAACACCGACATCAACCGCTACCGCGCGTTGATCGAGAAGCTCGGCTTGCGTCGCTAGTTACACCTAGTGGTCAAGACGCGGAGAGCAAACTCACGTTGGCTCTCCGCGTCACCTCCACAAAAGAGTCACCACTCGCTGGCAGACTTACCTCAAACTTAATAATCGAAACAATCCGCAGCGGGGCACGCATGTCCCAAGGTCGGTCCTCGGTAGTGGCTCACAAATCTCGACGATTTGTGGCTTCGATCGACGATCGGCTACAACCCGGACTTGCTTGTGCCCCTTTGCTCA
>JAFMIT010000050.1 GCA_017853815.1 Actinomycetota bacterium | reverse complement strand
CGGCTCGGACGCTAACCGCAGGCTCGAGGAAATAACCAACCGCCTAGACTCGTTACAGGTATTACCGCTCTTTTCTCTGGAGAAACAGTGACTGCAGACGTCCGCAACGTGATCATCATCGGCTCAGGCCCCTCGGGCTACACCGCTGCGCTGTACGCGGCTCGCGCCCAGTTGCAGCCACTTATTTTTGAAGGTGCCGTGACCGCTGGTGGTGCACTCATGAACACCACCGAAGTCGAGAACTTCCCAGGTTTCCCTGAAGGCATCATGGGACCAGCGCTCATGGAGAACATGCGTGCGCAGGCCGACAAGTTCGGTGCTGAGTTCATTACTGATGACGTCACCGCAGTCGACTTCTCAGGTCCCATCAAGACCGTGAAAGATGGCTCAGGCAAGACGTACTCGGCCAAGTCGATCATCCTCGCGATGGGTTCTGCCTACCGCGAGCTTGGTGTACCTAACGAAAAGCGCCTTTCAGGTCACGGTGTTTCATGGTGTGCAACCTGCGATGGTTTCTTCTTCCGCGGACAGACGATTGCGGTTGTCGGCGGTGGCGATAGCGCTGTCGAAGAGGCGACGTTCCTCACCCGCTTCGCCGAGAAGGTGTACCTGATTCACCGCCGCGATTCGCTGCGCGCATCGAAGATCATGATTGAGCGCGCGGAGAACGACCCCAAACTCGAGTTCGTCTGGAACTCGCAAGTCATCGACGTTCTCGGTGACGAACAAGTCACCGCCCTGCGACTGCAGAACACCGTGGACGGCAGCGAATCTGAGCTTGCCGTTACTGGTCTCTTCGTCGCGATCGGCCACGACCCTCGCAACGAGCTCATCAAAGGCATCGTCGACCTCGATGATGCTGGCTACGTGAAGGTCCAAGGCCGTACCACCGCCACCAACATCGACGGCGTGTTCGCCGCCGGTGACCTCGTTGACCACACCTACCGTCAGGCCATCACGGCTGCCGGCTCCGGCTGTGCCGCAGCTCTCGACGCAGAGCGCTGGCTCGCCGCACACGAATAATCCAAATCTCTCTTAGGCTTCGCCCCTCACTTCAAGGAGTTCTCAATGGGTGCAAACACCATCACCGTCACCGACGCTTCGTTCGATGCCGACGTTCTGAAAAGCAACATCCCTGTCATCGTCGACTTCTGGGCTGAATGGTGTGGACCATGCCGCCAGGTCGCCCCAATTCTTGAAGAAATTGCTGGCGAATACGCAGGCAAGATTGTCATCGCAAAGCTCAACGTGGACGAAAACCCAGCCACCTCTGCAGCTGCTCGCGTGACCAGCATCCCGACCCTCAACGTTTACGTTGGTGGCGAGGTCGTCAAGCAGATCATCGGTGCAAAGCCAAAGTCGGCTCTGCTCGCAGATCTCGCTGCCTTCATCTAAGAGCTTCGAGCGTGGCTCGTCTGCTTCGACGCGGCGATCGTGATGTCGCCGTCGGCGAGATCCGAGCCAAGTTAGCGCTTATCGGTTTTTCCGTTGAGTGTTCTGAACCTGAGTTTTTTGATGACCGCATGGACCAAGCGGTGCGCGCATTCCAACAAGCCCGTGGACTCAACGTCGACGGCATCGTCGGGCCGCATACTCTGCAGCGCATTGAAGAAGCGCGATGGTCACTCGGTGATCGACCACTGTCGTACACACCGGGCCACTTGAGTCACGGCGACGATGTCATCAGCCTTCAACAGCGTCTCTCTGACATGGGTTTCGATGGTGGCAAAGTCGATGGCATCTTTGGTCCGCGCACTGAAGCCGCGCTCAAAGAGTTTCAAAAAAGTGTCGGTGTCGAAGTCGATGGCATTGCAGGCACGGAGACGTTCGCAGCGCTTAAGCGTTTAAATCGCACTGTTTCTGGCGGTCATGCAGAGAAACTCCGACATGCAGCGCTCATGGATTCTGTACGCACTGGCGTGCGCGACAAGACCATCGTGATTGATCCTGGTCATCGTGGCGATGATGCCGGTGTCTGTGCGAATGGCCAGCGAGAAGTCGATGTCGTCAGTGCGATTGCGGCGCGGCTTCAAGGTCGGCTCGCAGCACACGGCGCGACGGTGGTGCTGACTCGACCACTTCAAAATCCATCAGCTATCGATGATGGAGAACGCGCTGCACTCGCCAACGACGTTGATGCGGATCTTTTTATCTCGTTGCATTGCGATGCAGCGACGTCACCTAACGCCACAGGTATCGCAGCGTTTCATTACGGATCGCCGAACGGTGGCTGGTCGCATATTGGTGAACGCGCTGCGCAGCGGATTCACACTGCGGTGCTCGCCCGCACACATGCGGCAGATTGCAAAGTGCACGGGCGATCGTGGGATATTTTGCGCCGAACGCGCATGGCAGCTGTTCGCCTTGACGTTGGTTACCTCACAAACGAAAGCGAGGCCGCCGCATTGGCTGACCTCGCTTATGTTGATCAACTTGCTGCCGGCATTGCCGACGGCATCGTGAAGTTTTTTGAGCCTGTCGCTTAGAACAGGTCCTCGTTGCCGTCATCGAGATCGTCATCGCCGAAATCGAATGGGCTCGTCTGCATGGCTGGGGCAATCAGGCTCATGACGAAGCCAGCGATAACACCGACAATCACCAGCGCGAGTAGTCCTTTGATGAGCTTCATGGCTCACCCCCTTATTTGCTGTTCGTGGGGCTAAGTTAACCACGAGTAACTTAGCGAGGCAAAGCGACGAAAGGCCTAGTTCCCTCACGTTTTGTGGGGCGGATGGGATTCTGAGCCCTCATCGGGGAGAATCACCCCCTCAAAGGAGGTGTGCGATGACAAATTCGACCGAATCGATCCAGGCTGCTCAGGCTGACCTACCAGCGGCAACAGCGGGATCCCGACTAGACCCATGGGTGTCGGCCTACGCCAGTCGGGCGTCGAGCATGACAGCTAGCGAAATCCGTTCGCTGTTTGCCGTCGCCTCCCGACCTGAAGTTGTTTCGCTCGCTGGCGGCATGCCCTACGTGAGTGCCCTGCCGCTCGACGAAATGGCAGACACCATCGCATCGATGATTCGTGAACGCGGCGCCACTGCGCTCCAATACGGCTCCGGCCAGGGCGACCCTGTGCTGCGCGAGCAGATCACCGAAGTCATGGCCGAAGTTGGCATTCATGCGCATCCGGACGACATCGTCGTCACGACTGGCTCCCAGATGGCGCTCGACCTCGTCGTGCGCGTCTTCTGCGATCCAGGCGACGTCGTGCTCGTCGAGAGTCCGTCGTACGTCGGCGCACTCGGCGTGTTCCGTGCCTACGAATGCAACGTCGTGCATGTGGCGATGGATGAGCAGGGTCTGAATCCCGTTGCACTTGAAGAAACCATCAAGCGACTGCAGGTCGAAGGTAAGAAGATCAAAATGATCTACACGATTCCTTCGTATCACAATCCTGCCGGCATTACTCAAGGTCCAGATCGCCGCAAAGACATTTTGTCGATTGCGAAGAGCAACGGCATTTTGATTCTTGAAGATGATCCGTACGGCTTGCTCGGTTTCGATGGCGTCGTGCCGCGCGCAATCCGCGCTGACGATGCTGACGGAGTCGTGTATCTCGGTTCATTCTCAAAGACGATTGCATCGGGACTTCGCGTGGGCTGGGCGCTTGCACCACATGGTGTGCGCGAGAAGCTTGTGCTCGCTGCCGAATCGGCGATTCTCTGCCCAAGTAACTACGCGCAGTTCACTGTGAGCACCTACCTCGCGACGAAGCCATGGCGTGACCAGGTCGCGGTGTTTCGCGATGTCTACCGCGAACGTCGCGATGCGCTGCTCGACACGATGAAAGTGTTGATGCCAGCGGGCACGACATGGACTGTTCCGACTGGTGGTTTTTATTCGTGGGTGACCCTGCCTGAAGGCATGGACTCACGCGCGATGCTGCCACGCGCAGTCAACGCGCTCGTCGCCTATGTGCCGGGCACTGGCTTCTATGTTGATGGCCAAGGCCGTCAATCCTTGCGCTTGTCGTACTGCTACCCGACTCCTGAACGCATCAAAGAAGGTGTGCGCCGGCTCGCTTCGGTAGTGGAACAAGAACTTGAGTTGATTGCGACGTTCGGACCTGATGCGCTGCCGCACACAGAAATGCCGAACTTCTCATCGACTCCAGCTCCAGACGTGAGGTAGTCGTGTACATCGTTGTTCTCGCAGGTGGCTTGTCGCATGAGCGCGATATCTCTGAGCGCTCAGGTCGTCGAGTCGCTGACGCGCTGCGCGATCGCGGGCACGAAGTTGAGGTGCTCGACACCGACGCCCAACTGCTGACTCGACTCCAGAACAAACGGCCTGACTGCGTCATCCCCATGTTGCATGGAGCTGCCGGCGAAGACGGAACTTTGCGCGAAGTTCTCGAGGCGCTAAAGCTTCCGTACGTTGGCTCTGCGCCAGACGCTTGTCGCGTCGCTTTCGACAAGGCGATCGCGAAGTCGATTGTCGAGAGCGCGGGTATCGCAGTTCCAGCGGGGGTGTCCTTGCCGCACTCGACGTTCCGTGAACTCGGTGCTGACGCTGTGATGCAAGCCGTGATTGCTCACGTTGGCTTGCCCGCGATTGTGAAGCCAGCTCGCGGTGGCTCATCGCTTGGTGTCACTGTCGTTCGCGAAGCTAGTGCGCTGCCTTCGGCGATGGTCGCGGCATTCGCTTATGGTGACGTCGCGATCGTGGAGCAATTCATTGAAGGAATAGAAGTCGCCGTCTCGGTCGTTCATACTGTTGTGGGACCTAGTGCGCTGCCGGCGGTTGAGATTCAACCTGATGGTGGCGTGTACGACTACACCGCGCGCTACACCGCTGGCGTGACTGAGTTCTTCTGCCCCGCTCGGTTGAGTGATTCGGTCAGCGAACTCGTCGCCCAAACAGCCATCACGACTCATCTCGCGCTTAATCTTCGCGATCTTTCTCGGAGCGACATCATTGTCGATCGCAACGGTGGCGTCTGGTTCCTTGAAGTCAATGTGGCACCAGGTATGACAGAGACCTCGCTGTTTCCGCAGTCACTCGCGGCGGCTGATTCTGATCTCGGTGAAATCTTCGACACGCTGGTTCATCTCGCCGTCAGTCGTGGGGGTTAGTAATGAGCACTCAGGTTTTTAACGTCGTCGGTATGACCTGCGATCATTGCGTCAGATCCATCACCGAAGAAGTTAGCGAAGTCGCAGGTGTCACGCACGTTGATGTGGTGCTTGAGACGGGTGCAGTTACGGTGACCGCAGACGGGGCTATCAATGCAGAAGCGGTCACGGCCGCGGTAGTTGCTGCAGGATATTCCGTCGCCGAGTAATCATGACTGATACCTCGCAGGTCGATCTCGTTGTCACGGGGATGACATGCGCATCATGCGCGTCGCGTATCGAGCGCAAGCTCAACAAACTCGACGGCGTCGAAGCCTCAGTCAATTATGCGACTGGTGTCGCACACGTGAACTATGTGCCAACGGTTGAAGTGGACACTCTCGTCTCCACTGTCGTCGCCGCTGGCTACAACGCTTTGGCTCCGAACCCACTCCTCGATGAACAAGTCGCTGCCTGGGAGAAGGCACACGAACGAGATCTCAAAACTCGGTGGCTCGTGGGCGCATTGTTGGCGGTTCCAACAATGGCAATTGCGATGATCGAGTCATTGCACTTCAGTGGCTGGGGCGTATTTACGTGGACGTGGTTGACGATTGCTCTCGCCACACCCGTTGTTTTTTGGGCCGCGTGGCCTTTGCATCGGGCGAGTTTTCGCAATGCGCGTCATCGCGCGACCACCATGGACACACTCGTCAGCATCGGTGTACTCGCCGCTTATGTGGGATCTATCTGGCAGATAGTTCAGTCAGCAGGTCACCACGACCCGCACATCTATATCGACGTCGCGGTCGTTGTTCCTGTGTTTGTGCTCATCGGTCGCTGGCTCGAAGCGCGAAACAAGCGGGCAGCTGGCGCATCGCTGCGAGCACTCGCTGACGCCACGCCTAAGAGCGCAGTTCATCTCGTCGGTGGCGTGCGCATGACGGTGCCAGTGGCGCAATTGCGCGCTGGCGATGTTGTGATTGTGCCGGCCGAGTCACCCATCCCCGTCGACGGCGTGGTCGTGGCTGGCGCCTCAAGTGTCAGCAACGCTTTGTTAACAGGTGAATCACTTCCCATCGCTGTCACGGAAGACTCTGAAGTCCAAGCTGGCGCGCTCAACCACGAAGGCGAACTTCAGGTTCGCGTCGTCGCGGTGGGTGCAGGATCCCAAGTCGCTCGCATTGCCGCTCTTGTCGCAGCCGCGCAATCCGGCAAAGCAAACATCGCTCGCCTTGCGGATCGTGTCTCTGCCATCTTTGTGCCCGCTGTGCTCGCCATCACTCTCGCCACAGGCGCCGCCTGGTACTTCTGGGTTGATGCTGATCGCGCCATCGACGTCATGCTCGCAGTGCTGGTGATTGCGTGCCCATGTGCTCTCGGCCTCGCCACTCCCACCGCGCTCGTCGTCGGTTCGGGTCGGGCAGCGACTCTCGGGATTCTCATCGCTGGACCCGAGGTGTTCGAAAACAGTCGCTCTGTGGACGTCGTCATCTTCGACAAGACCGGCACGCTGACAACGGGCAACATGACAGTCACTGCATCCACCATCAAGCCAGAGGATCACGCGGTGCTTGCCACTTTGGCGGAAGCATCCACTCATCCTGTTTCTGTCGCGACCCTGCGCGAGTTCGGCGATGCTGGCCGGGTTGATGTTCTCAACATTGTCGCTGTGCCAGGCAAAGGTGTGCGCGGCTCACTCGATGGCCAAGTGGTTGAGTTTGGTGGGCGAGGTTTCCATCCAGATTTCGAGTTCGAGTCTGCAACCGAATTCACTCGCTCGTACCTCTTCATCAACAATGAGCTCATCGGCCATGTCGATGTCGCTGACACCATCGATGCCTCAGCGGCAGAGACAATCAAGCTGCTGCGCGCTCGAGGTATCCGGACCGTGATGGCGAGTGGTGATCGTGACGCTGTTGCAGCGTCGGTGGCCGCACAACTCGGTGTTGATGAATATCGCGCGGAACTCACACCTGATCAGAAGATTGAAGTTGTTCGCGAATTTCAGTCACAACGAAAAATTGTCGCGATGGTCGGTGACGGTTCTAACGATGCGCCTGCGCTCGCCGCCGCTGATATTGGCATCGCTATGGGTCGTGGCACGGCTGTCGCCCGCGCCACCGCCGACATCACTCTCCTACGCCCCGACCTGATGCTTGTACCGGCGGCGTTGAAGTTGTCTCAGCGCACACTACGCGTGATCAAACAGAATCTGTTCTGGGCTTTCGGATACAACGTCGCTGCAATTCCGCTCGCGATGAGTGGAAATCTCAATCCGATGATTGCGGGAATCGCGATGAGCGCATCAAGCGTGCTCGTGGTCACGAACTCCCTCCGCCTCCGCTAGTGGTACGAGTTCAAAACACTAGTGGTACGTGAAAGCGGCGCTACTGGTACGTGAGAGCGTCGATTGATTACGAAATGCCTTTTTCGCGCAAGTCTTTAAGCCACGAACTTGCGTCGCTGAAGTCTTCGTCGCTAACTCCCTGACGCACCGTCGGCATCGCGCCGTCATGACGCGGGTATGAACCGAGGTAGCGCACTTCCGCGCAGACGCGATGCAAACCGCGCATTGCTTCCCCGACGCGCGACTCAGTGATGTGACCTTCAAGATCGACAGAGAAGTAGTAATTGCCGAGCTGCTTCTGTGTCGGCCGCGACTCGAGTCGAGTCAAGTTCACCCCGCGCACCGACAACTCGGTCAAGATCTCAAGCAGCGCACCGGGATGCGAGTCGTGAATGAAAAGCGAGAGGGTCGTTAAATCTGCGCCAGTCATCGCAGGTGGTGCAGTCGGCCGTGTGACGAGCACGAAGCGCGTCTTCGCGAACGAGTTGTCACCAATGCCGTGTGCCAACACATCAAGGCCGTAATGCTCCGCTGCAATCGCCGCCGAAATTGCTGCATCAAAGCGAGATGCCGGATCAGAAACTTCTTCAGCCGCAGCAGCCGTCGAAAGCGCCGGAACCACGCGGGCATCTGGCACGGCAGTCGCAAGCCAGTTGCGGCACTGCGCATGGGCATGCGGATGAGTCGTAATGAGACGCACGTCTTCAAGCGTGGTGCCAGGCCGCGCCATCAACGAAAACTCAACCTGCACAGCTGCTTCGTCAATAATCACCAAAGGATCGCCGCTCGCAAGCTCGTCCAACGTCTGCGAAACGGAACCTTCGACACTGTTTTCGAGCGGCACCAACGCCGCATCGACATCGCCTGCGCGTGCAGCGTCGAGGGCCATCGTCACCGTGGCATATGGCACGAGCTCTGCATCGTCAGCCGCAGCGAGAGTGCGCAGCGCCGCTTCGGTGAAAGTGCCGCGCGGGCCGAGATAACCGATCTTTTTCACGGCGCGACTATTTCGTATTCTGTGAACGAGCAGCTTCGATGGCCTGCTTCTCTTCAGGCGTCAATGGATGCTCACTACCGCCATCAGTCACAAACTTCGCGTACACGCGACCTTGGTTGTGCGCCTGGATGCTCGTAATCACCACGCCCGTGCCTTCGTCATCGAGAAGCGCGGCGCTGAACGAGAACTGGCCGCCCATGTCCTGCACAGCGTTAAAACGAACGACCGCGACGTGACGCAAAGCCTCAGACACATCGCGCTGAGCAATCGCCAGAAGATGAGCAAGTCGCTGAATCTTGGAGTTGAGCTCTTCGTTGCGAGCCGACAGGCCCGCGGCGGTTTCGAGAAAATCGACTTCCGCACCATCGCCTCTAAAGACCGTCAATTGCTTGCGGGCCTTGCGGACCTGCAACAACGCAAAGAGGGCAATGAGCAAGGAAACTGCAGCAACTGCGAGTGAACCGTAGGCAATCTGATCTGAAAGAGTCACGCGCAGAGCCTACCGAAAGCGGCTTTCTTGAAGCCGCGACGAGCCCATGCCCTCTCGAGGATTGCTAGCCTCCTCCTATGACGACATTGGCCAACCGCCCCGCCTCTGCCCTGCTTGTAATCGACGTACAGAACGGCGTTGTCGAGACTGCCTTCAAACGCGATGAGATTGTTGCCAACATCGCAACCATGGTCACCAAGGCACGCGCTGCTGGTATCCCCGTCGTGTGGGTGCAGCACTCCGACGAGGGCCTCGTGCGCGATTCGGAGGCCTGGGGCATCGTGCCTGAACTCGTCCCTGCCGAGGGTGAAGCCATCATCCACAAGAACTACCGCAGCTCTTTTGAATCCACCGACCTCGAAGACGTGCTTACCGAACTCGCCGCTGGTCATCTCTTCGTCACCGGCGCTCAAACGAATTTTTGCGTCCGCAACACCGTGCACGCCGCCTTTGAGCGCGGCTACGACGTCACCGTCATCGGTGACGCACACACGACTTCTGACGAGTCGTGGAATGGCTACGAACTCAAAGCCGACACCATCATCGACGACTTCAACATCGGCTTCTGGGATTACCAGCTGCCTGGTCGTTCTGTCCGAATGCTCAAGACTGCCGACGCCCTCGCTTAACCTGCGAGTACCTCTCTAACTCGCGCGTATTTCCGCGGTCGAAGAAACTTCCTGCCTGTGGATCTTTCCCTGCTTTCAAATCTGACCAGCGTTTCAGTTCTCGCGTTCGTTCTCGGCGGGATTGGTTTCGCTCTCCGCGCTGATCTCCGAATTCCTGAGCAGGCATACCAAGTCATTTCCATGACTTTGCTTTTCGGCATCGGTCTCAAAGGTGGACTCGCACTTCACAAGTCGAATCCCGCCGACCTCATCGCACCTGGCCTGATGACGCTCGGTCTCGGTTGCTTGATTCCGATGCTCGCGTTCGCGGCGCTGCGTCTCATCAAACGTCTCAACAATGTCGATCGCGGCGCCATCGCGGCGCACTACGGATCGACCTCGCTCGTCACTTTCACCAGCGCGCTCGTTTTTCTCGACGCCTCAAACATCAGCTACGAAAGTTATGTCAACGCGCTGCTCGTGATCATGGAAATTCCTGGCATCCTCATCGGCATCCTGCTCGCAAGCGGTATTCGCAACGCGCTCGGCAATCGCGAGTTGCTGCGTGAAGTACTCCTCGGCAAAACGGTGCTCCTCATGCTCGGTGGTCTCATCATTGGCTTGGTCTCCGGAACCCTCGGGGTGGAGAAAGTTGCGCCACTGTTCGTTGATCTGCAGCCAGGCATCCTGACGCTGTTTTTGCTCAACCTCGGCTATCTCGCGATGTCCCGCATCGGCGATCTACGCACGGTGGGAGCTGGCGTCGCAATCTTTGCGGTCACCTTCCCGCTCGTTGCTGGATTCATCGGGGCGCTCGCTGGCACTGCATTCGGCATGAGCGTCGGTGGCAGCGCCGCACTCGCGGTGCTGTGCGCTAGTGCTTCTTACATCGCGGCCCCCGCCGCAGTCGGCCTCGCGCTCCCTCAGGCGAGCACTTCTCTCTCACTTGTCAGCAGCCTCGGTATCACGTTCCCGCTCAATCTCACGCTCGGCATTCCGATCTACATTGCGATGAGCGAGGCCCTTGTCGGGCTTGTGTAGCCGACCTTCTGCAGTTAAACCACTGAATTCAGTGGTCTACTTACAGAACCCTCGGGGGTTAGCCGATTTGGACGACGCCTTGGCCATCGAGGGCGAACGCGCGCACGTAATCAATCGTCATCTGCGCGGTCTGCCAGTCGCCCCACAGGCCACCAAAGCCACCTTCGCGCGGACCGATGGCATTGTTCAAAATCAAGAAATACGGCTTGTTTCCAGGCCAATACTGACTGCGAATCGAATCTTTCGTCACCGTCCAAAACGGTACTCGATCCATCAACAGCGTCATCCGATTCGGAGTCCATGCGATGCCGTACGTATGAAAGTCGGCCGACAAGTCCACAGCGGCGATGAACTCGCCCCACTCATACAGATGATTCGCGCAACAACCCTCGGTCGTATTCGAATAGTGCAAAGCGGCAGAGTTGCGCCGCGGCTGATGTCC
>JAFMIT010000049.1 GCA_017853815.1 Actinomycetota bacterium | reverse complement strand
CGTGTTTGCCCGCAAGATCGGCCTTGGTGCCACCGCGCAGTGCATGTCGGACGACCACCGCCAACGCAGCAGGGTCCGGCAGTCTGCCTTTGCCCGAATCAACTCCAGTCAGGCGTCCCACCGCCGGTTCAAGAACGACAATTCCGCGTCCACGCAGCGTTGCGACATTTGCGACCGTCGCGGCGTTTTCCCACATCTCTGTGTGCATCGCAGGGCTCAAAATGACTGGGCACGTTGCCGTCAACAGCGTGGCGGTGAGCAAGTCATCGGCGCGACCATGAGCGGCTCGCGCCATGAGATCGGCGGTCGCTGGAACCACAATGATGGCGTCGGCGCTTCGAGCAAGACTGACGTGAGGCACATTGTGCACATCAGCCCAGACATCGGTGTGGACCGGATTGCCTGACAGCGCCGCGAAGCTCGCTTCGCCCACGAATCTCAAGGCTGAGAGGGTGGGCAAGACGTGAACCTCTATGCCGTCTTCGCTTAGCAGTCGAACTAGTTCGAGAGCCTTAAATGCAGCAATGCCGCCAGCAACACCAACAAGAACTGTTGGGCGCTCGGCGGCAGCCGCAGATTGCATGAAACTTATGCTTCGTCAGTCGGCTTGTACTGCAGCAGACCAGCTTCGATTTCGCGCAGTGCGATCGACATTGGCTTCTCGGTGCGTTCAGCCGCAACGAGAGGACCCGTGTTCTCGAAAGAACCTGAGTCAAGCTGACCGTAGTAGGCATTGATTTCGCGAGCACGCTTGGCGGCGTAAATCACCAGCTGGTACTTGGTGCCAGCAATGTTGATGAGATCGTCGATCGGAGGATTGGTAATTCCTTCGGGACGTGGGGTTGTGCCGGACATGTAACCTCGCAAAATCAGGAATGAGAGCGGGCGAAGTCTAGCAAGGTCTGAGCCGTCTGCTTTACCTCGTGATTTGTGACCGCTACATCGAATTCCGCCTCAGCAGCCAGCTCGATTTTGGCTACCTCAAGCCGCTTTTCGATGACCTCGGCAGATTCCGTCCCCCGACCAGTCAGTCGTTGAACGAGAACGTCCCACGAAGGCGGTTTAAGGAATACCAATTTCGCCTGCGGAAACCGCGCCTTTACCTGCCTCGCACCCTGGAGTTCGATTTCAAGAACGACATCCACGCCCGCCTCTAGGCGGTCGGAGACGGGTTGAGCGGGTGTGCCGTACAAGTTGCCAGCAAACTCTGCCCACTCGAGCATCTCCCCTGCGGCAACCGTGGATTCAAACTCATCTCGGCTGACGAAGAAATACTCAACACCGTGCGTCTCACCGTGGCGTTGCGCTCGCGTCGTCATGGAGATTGAGACCCATACATCTCCAGCATGGGCCTTCACTTCAGCGACGACCGTAGATTTTCCGACGCCTGAAGGGCCCGAGACCACGATGAGATTTGCGGTCACGACAGTTCCGCGGCAATCGCGCGTGCGGCAGTTTCGATGTCAGCAGCACCAGTGATAGGTCGGCCAATCACCACGAGGTCTGCACCATCAGCAATAGCTTGTTGTGGCGTCGCAATGCGATTTTGGTCTCCAGCATCGGCGCCAGCGGGACGAACACCCGGCGTGATGAGAGTGATGTCCGCTGGCACCACGGAACGCACCGCTGCAACTTCCATAGGTGAACACACGATGGCGCGAGCACCTGAATTGACCGCGAGCGATGCCAATCGAGTGACGGCCTCGATGGGCGTACCAACAAAACCCACAGCGGCCAGGTCTGCCTCGGACATCGAGGTCAAAATCGTGACCGCCACAATGCGGGTGTTTGGCAATGTATCCGCGGCAGCCGCAATCATCGCAGCCCCGCCACTGGCGTGGACCGTCAGAAACTCTGGCTCAAAGTGCGCAACGCTCCGACACGCCCCTGCCACGGTGTTTGGAATGTCGTGCAATTTGAGATCGAGAAATAGCCTGCAATCCGTCTCACGAACAGCCGCGATGGCAGATGCCCCATCTCGCAAGTACGTTTCGAGGCCCACCTTGAGTGTGTCAACCACAGGTGCAGAAGCCTTGGACCATGCGGTCAAAGTTTCAAGATTTGGAGCATCAAGGGCGACGGCGATCGGCGCTTTCAACATGTACCTTCTTTAACGTTCGACACGGTGTGCAATACCGCATGCCTCTTTGACCGATGAGAAACCGCGCTTTTGGAGCTCTTCTTCTAGTTCTCGCGTGATGCGCATTGGTGCCGACGGATCTCCAAAAATCGCGGTACCGATGCTCACCGCATTTGCACCCGCGGCGATGAACTCCAAAGCATCTAGACCGGAGCGAATGCCACCCATGCCAAGGATTGGGAAATCAGGCATCGCCGCGCGGATTTGGTAGACGCATCGAATGGCAATGGGCCGAATAGCAGGACCTGACAGTCCGCCAGTCTTGCCACCAAGTTTTGGTCTCAGCGTTTGTGGATCAAGAACCATGCCGAGCACGGTGTTGATGAGCGAGACGCCGTCCGCTCCGGCATCGCGCACGGCGTGAGCGATTGCGACAATGTCAGTGACATCTGGAGATAGTTTCGCGATGACTGGCATTGACGAAGGAACGGTGCGTCGGACTGCAGCAACTACATCGGCGGCAGATTCTGGCTGACACGCAAACACCAGGCCACGGTTAGAGACATTCGGACACGAAATGTTGACTTCAATGCCTTTCACCGCCGAGTGATCACGCACTCGAGCCGCAACGCGCGAAAACTCCTCAGTGTTATTTCCCGCAATTGACACAATCGTGGTCGCGCCTCGTTGCTCGAGCCACGCGAGGTCATTGGCAACAAATGAGTCCACTCCCGGGCCTTGAAGTCCAATCGAGTTCAACATTCCCGATGGCGTTTCGGCCATGCGCGGAGTTGGTCGACCGCTGCGCGGCTCAAGCATGATGCTCTTTGTGACAATGCCACCGATTTCGGTGATGTCGAAGAATTGATCGAGCTCTTTGCCAGCGGCCGCACAGCCTGATGCCGTGAGCACTGGTCCTCTAAGCTGCAAATTGCCCAGCGAGGTGGACATGGAAACTGTCATTAGTGCCCGCCTGACTGCGGTGCGCCATACGCGTCTGAAGGCACTGTACCGACCGCATCCCAACGAACACGATCGCCACGAAACACCGGACCATCCACGCACGAGCGAACCATGCGGGTGACACCGTCATCGCCGATGACGGGAAGCACACATGTCATACAAACCCCAATGCCGCAGGCCATGCTCTCTTCAACTGCGGTTTGAGAAATGGCGCCGAGCTGTGCAGAGACCTTGGCGACAGCTTGGAGCATCGGCATCGGTCCACAGGCATACACAACAGCCGTCTCGGCACGCTTCATCATCTCTGGCATGACGTCGGAGACTCGGCCTTTGGTGCCGATGCTGCCGTCGTCAGTTGTGATTTCGAAGTAGCGCGCAAGTCGCTTGCACTCGAGTGTGTCAAAAAGTTTGGACTCCGTCGACGCTCCAAAAATCATGTCGACCTGACAGCCACGCGCAATGAGTTCTTCTGCCAGGTATGCCATTGGCGCACTTCCGTAACCGCCCGCAACAAGCAGACAGTTGACGGGGTCGCGCGGCAAAGCAAATGGTCGACCGAGCGGCGCCACTACATCGAGAATCGCACCGACAGGCTGAGCAACCAGCCACTGGGTGCCAGGGCCGTGTGCACTCACGACAAGTTCCACAACCGAGCCTTTAGCGGTCATCTCTGTGGCGCGGTGAATCGAAAACGCACGGCGCAGCACCATAGGAGTGTTATCTCCGCCAACTGCGATGGCTGCGAAATGTCCAGGGCGTACGCCCGAAGCAAATCCGGCACCTGAAAGCACAAGATGGTGGTAGCTGCCAACCCGTCGATTGCTCAACAGGGTTGCCTTCACCTGAACTGCCATTAGATACCTGCCGCCCTTGCCGCGTTGATACGCGTTGCATACTCCTGAAGGGAATGGACGGTCAATTCTTGCTTCAAGATTGCCTCGATTCCCTGGACTGCGGCCGCTAGACCCTGAACGGTAGTGATGGATTCGAGGCCGCGCAGCACCGCCGCGGTGCGAATCTCAAAACCATCCTGGCGGGAGCCTGTGCCATGCGGAGTGTTGACCACGAGGTCAATCTCTCGGTCGAGAATCATCTGGACGATGGTCTTCTCGCCGTTGGGACCTTCACCTTCAGAAAGTTTGCGAACCACCGTCGCATCGACTCCGTTGCGGCGAAGAACTTCCGCGGTGCCTGCGGTCGCGAACAGATCGAAACCGAGGTCCGCCAAGCGCTTGACGGGGAAGATCATCGACCGTTTGTCGCGGTCAGCAACCGACACGAACACTCGACCAGATGTGGGCAGACCTTTTGAGGACGCTGCCAACTGAGATTTCGCGAACGCGACGCCAAACGTGTCATCGATACCCATGACTTCGCCAGTCGACTTCATCTCAGGTCCGAGCACCGTATCAACGCCATGGAAGCGGCTGAACGGAAGAACCGCTTCCTTTACCGCCACCGGTGAACCTGCAGGAAGGTGCGCTGCGTCTCCGACTGCAGGCAGCATGCCGCTCTTCCGTAGATCTGCAATTGTCTCGCCCATAGCTACCCGCGCCGCAGCTTTGGCAAGTTGCACGGCAGTCGCCTTCGCGACAAACGGCACCGTGCGACTCGCACGTGGGTTCGCTTCGAGCACGTACAGGACATCGGAAGACAACGCGAACTGAACGTTGAGCAATCCTTGAACTCCCACTCCCCGAGCGATTGCCTCGGTGCTGCGACGGATGCGATCGATTTCTGCTTGACCAAGGGTCAGCGGTGGCAAGGAGCACGCTGAGTCACCCGAGTGAATACCCGCTTCTTCAATATGTTCCATGACACCGCCGAGGTACAACTCCGTACCGTCGAAAAGAGCGTCGACGTCAATCTCGAGGGCGTCATCGAGGAAACGGTCGACCAGAACTGGACGTCCCGGCTCGACCATGGTCGCCTTCTCGAGGTAGCCCTCAAGTGCACGCTCGTCGTACACGATTTCCATGCCGCGACCACCGAGAACATACGAAGGTCTCACGAGAACGGGGTAGCCAATCTCCGCCGCTATCTCTTTCGCCTCGGCAAAAGACGTCGCCATTCCGAACTTTGGTGCCGGCAGACCGGCCGCAACAAGAACTTGTCCAAACGCGCCGCGATCTTCCGCGAGGTGAATAGCTTCAGGGGTGGTGCCGAGAATGGGAATACCAGCATCCTTGAGATCTTGAGCAAGACCGAGTGGGGTCTGGCCACCAAGCTGACAAATCACACCGAGAACTGGTCCCGCTTGCTGTTCTGCATGGATAACTTCGAGAACGTCTTCCAGCGTGAGCGGCTCAAAGTAGAGGCGATCAGAAGTGTCATAGTCAGTCGAAACGGTTTCAGGATTGCAATTAATCATGATGGTTTCGTAACCAGCGTCGCGAAGTGTCATCGCAGCGTGCACACAGGAGTAGTCGAACTCAATGCCCTGACCGATGCGATTGGGGCCGCTACCCAAAATGATCACAGCTGGCTTAGTGCGCGGAGCCACCTCAGTCTCAAGGTCGTAACTCGAGTAGTGGTACGGCGTGCGCGCCGCAAACTCTGCCGCGCACGTGTCTACCGTCTTGTAGACAGGACGAAGTCCAAGTCCGGTGCGAAGTTCGCGAACCTCCGCAGTCGACATGCCGCGGAGACCTGCAATCTGAGCATCCGAGAATCCGTTGCGCTTGGCGCGGCGCAGGAGTTCGAGACTGAGTCCTTCAGCTGCCCGAATGCCATCGGCCTGTTCATTGATGAGCTGAATCTGCTGGAGGAACCAAGGATCAATCTTGGTCGAGGCATGAACTTCTTCAATGCTCGCTCCTGCCCATAACGCAAGTTGCACTTCGCGCAGACGACCATCGCGCGGTACGCGCATAATCTCGAGGAGCTGTGCGACATCGACCTCAGATTTGGTGGCAGGCCAGGCGAAGGGCGCTTCTCGTCGTTCAATCGAGCGAAGCGCTTTCTGAAGCGCTTCTGCAAAGTTGCGGCCAATCGCCATAGCCTCACCGACTGACTTCATGTGCGTCGTGAGTGTCGCATCTGCCTGCGGGAACTTTTCAAACGCGAACCGAGGAACTTTGACCACGATGTAGTCAAGGGTTGGCTCGAACGAAGCAGGCGTTTCCTTTGTGATGTCATTCGGGATTTCGTCGAGCGTGTAACCGATAGCCAAACGAGCAGCAATCTTGGCGATGGGGAAACCTGTCGCTTTAGACGCCAGCGCCGACGACCGGCTTACGCGCGGATTCATTTCGATGACAATCATGCGCCCGTCAGCGGGGTTAATCGCGAACTGAATATTGCAGCCGCCCGTGTCCACACCAACTTCGCGGATGACCGCGATGCCGACATCGCGCATGTGCTGGAACTCGCGGTCGGTCAACGTCAGCGATGGCGCCACCGTGATGGAGTCGCCAGTGTGTACGCCCATTGGATCGATATTCTCGATGGAGCACACCACAACCACGTTGTCGTTGCGATCGCGCATAAGTTCTAGCTCATACTCCTTCCAACCAAGGATGCTCTCTTCGAGCAGCACTTCAGTGGTCGGACTGGCTTGGAGACCTGCACTTGCAATGGTGCGAAGCTGCTCTTCGGTATAGGCAAAACCTGAGCCAGAACCGCCCATGGTGAACGATGGTCGAACGACAACCGGGTATCCGAGACTGTCTGCCGCAGCGAGAACCTCATCCAGTGTGTGACAAATCGCGGAGCGCGCAGACTCCGCACCAATTTTTGCGACAATTTTTTTGAACATCTCACGGTTTTCGCCGCGCTCTATGGCAGCGACATCAGCACCGATGAGTTCAACGTTGTATTTCTCGAGCACACCGTTGTAATGCAATGCCATTGCGGTGTTCAGTGCAGTCTGGCCGCCCAATGTCGGAAGCAAAGCGTCTGGGCGTTCCTTCGCGATGATCTTCTCGACAATGTCTGGAGTAATCGGCTCCACGTAGGTGGCGTCGGCAAACTCAGGATCGGTCATGATGGTCGCCGGATTGCTGTTGACGAGAATCACGCGAATGCCTTCGGCTCGCAGAATGCGGCAGGCCTGAGTGCCCGAGTAATCGAACTCGCACGCTTGGCCAATGACAATCGGACCTGAGCCGATCACCATCACGCTTTTGATATCAGTACGACGTGGCATTAGCGAGCACCATCCATGAGTTCACAGAAACGATCAAATAAGTAAGCAGAGTCATGCGGTCCCGCCGCGGCCTCAGGGTGATACTGAACGGAGAATGCAGGGACATCGAGACACTGCAGACCTTCAACAACGTTGTCGTTCAGACATACGTGACTCACCATCACGCGACCGAACGGAGTGTCGGATTCCTTGCCAACTGGCGCTTCAACTGCGAAACCGTGGTTGTGCGCAGTGACTTCCACTTTGCCGGTGGTCAGATCCTGTACCGGCTGATTGATTCCACGATGACCGTACTTCAGCTTGTAGGTGTCGAAGCCCAAGGCGCGTCCGAGAATTTGATTGCCGAAGCAGATTCCGAAGAATGGTCGCTTTGCGGCCAAGGTCGCTTGGGCCAAAGACATCGCGTGGTTCGCAGTAGCAGGATCGCCAGGTCCGTTAGAGAAGAAAATCCCGTCGACACCAATCTTTAAAAGTTCATCCGCCGAAATCGATGCTGGCACGACATGCACTTCGATTCCGCGGGCCGCCATCATCTCAGGCGTCATCGCCTTGATTCCAAGGTCAACTGCGGCGACGGTGTACTTCTTCTCTCCCACCGCCGGCACAACATAGGTCTGGTCGGTACTGACATCTCCAGTGAGATCAGCACCTTTCATGCCGGGGCTGTTCTTCACTTGGGCTATGAGATCGTCGAGACTGGCACTCGCTGCGTCACCTGAGAAAAGACCAACTCGCATGGCGCCTGTCTCGCGCAAGTGACGCGTGATTGCACGAGTGTCCACCTCAGCGACCCCAACAACACCGTACTTCTTGAGCTCGTCATCAAGAGAAGCTTCCGACCGCCAATTGGACACGTTTGGCGAAGGCTCACGTACCACGAATCCACTCACCCAAATTCGACTCGACTCTTCGTCGGTCGCGTTCATTCCCGTATTGCCGATGTGCGGTGCGGTCATCACAACCACCTGCCGGTGATACGAGGGATCGGTCAAAGTCTCTTGGTAGCCGGACATGCCAGTCGAAAAAACAGCTTCGCCAAAAGCAGTACCGATGGCACCGAAGCCCACGCCATAAAAAGCGCGCCCATCTTCAAGAACTAACACTGCTGGGACGCTCATAAGCCACTCTCCTGTTTCGACATCATCTTCACTACTTCAAGGTGACCCTCGAGAGAGTCAGCTCTAAAACCTGAATCGACGAAAATGTCGCCGAGTTTCCATGTCAGCACGGCAATGCCGTCTTTCTCAAATGCGCGGCCAGCAATCGCACGGTCTGGGCGCACAGCGACAAGATCCACACGTGGAATAAAGAACGACCTGCTGCTCGGGCGTTCTACGACCACTCCAGCATCGCTCCATAAAAGTGTCGCGCGGCTCGGTACACCGAGCTGGTGAACAGTGATGCGCGTGAGCCACGCGCTCGCCGCTGAGCTAGCCAAGTAGCGACCTTCAACTCGATGTGTAGCCGCAAAGTTCTCGGGGATTGCTAGAGGTTCGGCGATCTCGGCTTGAGTCTCCAGTTTCGCAAGCCAAGCTCGGCGCATCATGAAGACTGCGAGCGCGATCACTGCAATGAATATGACGACCAACACCGCGCGCTGCGGAATATTCGTCACCGGCGCTGAAGCTGCTGCGAGGAGGGCAGGAATCACAGTGCTGCCTCGAAAGTCACGTCGCCACGTAGCCAGGTCTGGAGGACTCGGCCTTGCAACTCAACGCCATGAAACGGATTGTTCTGAGACTTGGATGCCGTGTTGCTTCTTTCCACGACATAAGAGGCTTGAGGATCCACAAGAACGAGGTTTGCTGGTGCGCCAACTTCGAGTGCTCGCCCGTGCGCCTCTTGTACCCGCCCGATTTCCGCAGGAGTCGAGGACATCACTCGCGCTACGTCGGCCCAGGTCATCAATCCCGTCGCCACCATCGTCGTCGCGACGATCGAAAGCGCCGTCTCAAGTCCGACCATGCCGAACGCTGCTGCCGACCACTCGCAATCCTTGTCTTCGGCTGCATGCGGAGCGTGGTCTGTGGCGACAATATCGATCGTGCCATCGGCAAGGGCGGCACGTAAGGCCAGCACATCGGCCTGTGTGCGCAACGGTGGATTGACCTTGTAAACCGGATCGTAGGAGCGGGCCGTTTCGTCCGTAAGAAGCAGGTGATGTGGAGTCACTTCAGCTGTGACATTGATGCCTCGGGACTTTGCCCAACGGACAATTTCGACACTGCCGGCGGTCGAAAGGTGACAAATATGAAGTCGTGCACCGACATGTTCGGCAAGCAAGACATCTCTCGCGATGATGGCCTCTTCAGCAACAGCTGGCCAACCTCGCAGTCCGAGTACACCACTGACGATGCCCTCATTCATCTGAGCGTCTTCCGTCAGCCTTGGCTCTTGTGCGTGTTGTGCAATCACACCGTCGAACGCTTTGACGTACTCGAGCGCGCGACGCATCAGCACAGCATCAGACACGCACTTGCCGTCATCTGAGAACACCCGAACGCGTGCCGCTGAATCTGCCATGGCACCGAGTTCCGCTAGCGCCTCGCCTTTAAGTCCCTGAGTGACGGCACCAACTGGATACACATCGCAATGACCAGCGGACTGACCCAATCGCCAAACTTGTTCGACGACACCTGCTGTGTCGGCCACCGGAGTTGTGTTAGCCATCGCGTGCACCGCGGTGTATCCGCCACGTGCGGCCGCCAGAGTGCCTGTGTCTACCGTTTCCGCGTCTTCGCGACCTGGCTCGCGAAGGTGAGTGTGCAAATCGACGAGACCTGGGAGAAGCACCATACCTGAACCATCGACCACCGTATCCCCGGCGAGAGTGCCAGCGGCGCCAATCGCGGCGATAACACCGTTATCGATAAGTACGTCTTTAGGTTCAGCGCCGAGCGGCGCCACATTTTTGATGAGCGTACTCACTGAGCGTCTCCTGAAATCTCATTGCCGCCGAGTGCCATGTAGAGCACTGCCATGCGGACACTTACACCGTTTGTCACCTGTTCGACGATGACGCTCTTCTCGCTATCAGCAGCTTCCGAGGAAATCTCAAGTCCACGGTTCATCGGACCGGGGTGCATCACGATGCCGTCTGGCTTGAGAAGATTCATACGTCGACGATCGAGACCGTACCTGCGACTGTATTCCTGAGGACTTGGGAAGAAGGCCGCGTTCATACGTTCACGCTGAACGCGCAACATCATCACAGCGTCTTTGTTCGTTAATGCTTCGTCGATGTCGTACGAGAAATCACAGGGCCAGGTTTCGACTCCAACCGGAAGAAGCGTTGGCGGTGCGACGAGAGTTACTTTGGCGCCGAGGGTGTGCAGCAGAAGCACATTGCTTCGTGCCACTCGAGAGTGCAGCACATCACCCACAATCGCGATTTCGACTCCCTCAAGATCGCCTTTGCCTTCGCGCAGGTGCTGGCGGAGAGTGAAGGCATCGAGCAAAGCCTGTGTCGGATGCTCGTGAGTGCCATCGCCAGCGTTGACCACCGCGCTGCTAATCCAGCCACTGTGCGCCAGAACATGCGGCGCACCTGAAGATCCGTGACGAATCACCACGGCATCGGCCCCCATTGCTTCGAGAGTCAGCGCAGTGTCTTTGAGGCTTTCGCCTTTGGAAACGCTTGAACCTTTTGCACTGAAGTTGATGACGTCCGCAGAGAGTCTCTTTGCTGCAGCTTCGAAGGAGATACGCGTACGGGTGGAGTCTTCGAAAAACAAATTCACGACAGTGCGCCCGCGCAGAGTTGGAAGTTTCTTCACACCTCGTTCGGTGAGTCGAGCAAGCTCATGCGCAGTGTCGAGAATTTGAATGGCGGTGGTGCGGTCAAGATCGGCCGCGGACAGGAGATGGCGCATCAGGCACCTTCAATCGTGACAAGGTCTTCGCCGTCATGATCTACAAACTTGACTGACACTTTTTCTTCTAGGGACGTCGGCAAGTTTTTTCCGACGTAGTCAGCGCGAATCGGCAATTCTCGATGTCCCCTATCGACCAGCACCG
>JAFMIT010000194.1 GCA_017853815.1 Actinomycetota bacterium | reverse complement strand
GTGGCCGATGTTGACGGCATACGACGCCACGACAGCAAAACTTTTCGACGATGCCGGCATTCCCGCGCTACTCGTTGGCGACTCAGCGGCCATGGTTGTCTACGGATACGACAGCACCATCCCCGTGACCGTCGAGGAGCTACTGCCTTTGGTGAAGGCGGTAGTGCGCGGAAGCCGTCGAGCATTGGTCATCGCGGACCTGCCTTTTGGCACTTACCAAGAATCTGCAGAGCAAGCGCTCGGCACGGCCATGAAGTTCATCAAAGATGGCAATGCACACGCAGTCAAAATCGAAGGCGGCGCTCACGTGCTGCCACAGGTCCAAGCCCTCGTCGCCGCTGGCATCCCGGTCATGGGCCATCTCGGACTCACTCCCCAGTCAGTCAACCAATTTGGTGGCTACAAAGTGCAGGGACGCGGTACAGACGGCGACATCATCGTGGAAGACGCAAAAGCTTTAGAAGCTGCTGGTGCGTTCGCGCTCGTGCTCGAAGTCGTTCCGGCAGAACTTGCTGCTCGCGTACGGGCGGCTGTATCCATCCCCGTGGTCGGCATCGGGGCCGGCACCGAGGCGGACGCTCAAGTGCTGGTCTGGCAGGACTTGCTCGGCTTCTCGGCGGGACATCACGCGAAGTTCGTCAAGAAGTACGCCGACCTCTACCCCATCGCGACGGATGCAGTATCGCAGTGGGCTCGCGATGTGGAGACGGGTCGTTACCCCGACGCACAACACGAATACCATTAGGAATCATGACTGAGAAGCGCAGCAATCGATTAGACATCTCTGCGCTGAAACAATCTCGCGATTATCGGTACATGCTCGCTGCCGGTGTCATCACTGGACTTGGCAGCATGGTCACTGCCGTGGCATTGCCTCTCCAGGTCGCACAACTCACGGGTTCTTATGTTGCTGTGGGCATCATCGGCGTCATCGAAATCATTCCACTGATCATCTTTGGTCTGTGGGGCGGAGCAATCGCTGACAGCTTTAATCGCAAACGAACTGTGATCGCCTGCGAAATCGGTCTTGGGCTGTGCTCACTCGCGCTGTTCCTCAATGCTCGCGCAGACGAACCACACCTATTGCTGATTTACATCGTCGCACTTCTTTTCTCCGTGTTTGATGGTCTGCAGAGACCAAGCTTGGAATCGCTTCTCCCTGTTCTGCTGCCGACCAATCTGCTGCCATCTGCTGGCGCCCTCAACTCACTGCGATGGAACTTTTCGTCCATCACTGGACCAGCTCTCGGCGGCATCATTGCTGCGATTGCCGGCGTCGAGTACTGCTATGGCTTCGACGTCATCTCGTATGTGTTGAGCGCACTACTGCTTGTGAGACTTTCGACGCGAGCAACGCACCACGAAAAACAAGCTATCTCAGCAAAGTTCGTGTTCTCTGGCTTGAGTTATGCAAAATCTCGCCCAGATCTTCTTGGCACGTACGCTGTCGACATCATCGCGATGGTTTTTGCATTCCCTAACGCGCTGTTTCCCTTCATTGTCGAGGAGTTCAACACTCCGTGGGCGCTCGGCTTTCTCTATTCGGCGATGTCGGTGGGTTCACTCATAGCGACACTCAGCTCTGGTCGAGCTAAATACGTCAACGCCCGCGGAAAAATGATTATCGGAGCTGCGTCACTGTGGGGAATTGCCATCGCAGCGGCAGGTATTGCGCCGAACATCTATCTCGTCCTACTCGCACTCGTCTTTGCTGGCGGCTTTGACATGGTGAGCGGACTGTTTCGACAACTCATTTGGAACACAACAATTCCGCTCGAGATGCGCGGTCGATTAGCGGGCGTCGAAATGTTGTCGTACTCAACCGGACCACAGTTGGGACAAGTTCGCGCGTCTGTTGCTGCAAACATCATTGGTCTGCGCGGATCACTTATTAGCGGCGGCTTGTTGTGTTTTGTTGGCGCAAGTGGTGTCGGCGTCGCACTACGCGACCTGTGGAATTTTGATGATCGCACCAACAAATACGCAGTCCAAGAGCGAAATTCGCGCCGCGACACGAGTTTTTAAGAAAATTTTTTAAACTTTTTTTCTGGTCGTTTTTGGCCCGACTCTCAAGACATCTCGAGCGTACTGCGCCTCATGTTTCGATCACTGAGTATGAAATTTCAGCAAGAAATAAAGGGTTTTTTATAACGCAGCACAAAATGCGTAATGCATTGATACAAATAGACGCCTAAGACCAAGATTTTTCGTCTGTTTGCACAGAGCGCGGACAGCGCATTTTCTGCAGAAAAATGTTTGGTGATGCTCTCAGAATGTGAAACGATTTGCTACTAGATATCAGCAACCGTCTGATATCACCACCTATGGAGGTCCAATATGGCGGCTGCATCAAAGACCGCAAAGAAGGCACCAGCTAAGAAGGCTGCTGCCAAGAAGGCTGCACCTAAGAAGGTTGCTGCTAAGAAGGCACCAGCTAAGAAGGCTGCTGTCAAGAAGGCTGCACCTAAGAAGGCTGCTGCTAAGAAGGTTGCCAAGAAGGCTGCA
>JAFMIT010000193.1 GCA_017853815.1 Actinomycetota bacterium | reverse complement strand
TGTAGTTCCTCGGGGGCATTGGCGCCAAAGAAAACCAGCATTCCTTGTTCGCGGAAGGCTGGCACTAAGTCGCCAATGGCCGTCACCCGAGTTTCGTAAATTGTGTGTGTCATTGCCTCAGTCGATCAGCGTGACGTTCTCTGGCTTCACGCCGGAGACGAAAAGATCTTCTTTGATGAACATCGCGAGTGGGCCTGCAGGGCTGGTCGCATGGATATCCACGGTGAGCACCTTCTTCATGGGGTACACGCCGACGCGAGCGGTGCCACCACAGTCGATAACAGCGACTGCAATCTTCTCGAAGGGTGCGCTGCTCTTGAAACCGTCAAATGGTTCGCCACCAGTGAGATCAGCAATGTGCTGAGCAACTGGGTGGATGCCGCCGCCGGTAACGCAGTAGATCAACGGACGATCGTCAGTTGGCTTGACGACGAGGGGACCGCCCCAACCGCCCTTGCCCTTTTCAATTCGGACTGCCTTGTATTCAGCCATTGCTGTGCCTTTCGAGATGGGTTGATGAGAAAAAGAGTGGGGCTGAGCCAAACAAATGACTCAGCCCCACCTACTTATTTAGTTAGAGCTGGAGTACAGGCCGAAGCTCGCGAGGTAAGCGATGACCACTGAAAGTGGACCGGTTACCAAACGTGAGAACAGAACGGCAGGAACGCCAACTTCGACGGTCTCTGGCTCAGCTTCGCCAAGTGCAAGACCGACTGGGATGAAGTCGCAACCGACCTGTGGGTTGATTGCGAAAAGTGCTGGCAGTGCGTACTGAGCAGGGATGGTGCCCTTGCCAATTTCAACACCGAGCAGAGTTCCAACGATCTGAGCAATAACAGCGCCTGGTCCAAGCAGTGGAGACAGAACAGGAATTGCACAGACGACGGAGACGATCAACAAGCCACCGAGTGACGATGCTGAACCAGAGATGCCGTTAGCAATCCAGGTACCAACACCGGTGGTGAGGATGAGACCGATAATGAAGGAGATAAACGCCATGAAAGGAATGACGTTACGGATAACAGTGTCAACACTGTCGCGACCAGCCTGGTACAGGGTGCCAACGACACCACCGACTGAGCGGCCAATCTTGACTAGCAATGCGTTCAAACCGTCCATGGTTATGCATTCTCCTTACGTGCGATCATGACCTTGGTGATTGCTTCGGTAACGATGCCGCGGATGAAGATGACAACGAGGCCGACCAAGAGGTAACGGACTGCGAGGTCACCAAGACCGTAACCAAGCGTCGTGATACCAGCTGCAATGCCGGTGTACACGAAGAGTTCGCCTGGGTTGGCATGCGGGAAGATGCCGAGGATTGGATGCACGAACGAAACAGCCGAGTCGTAAAACGCTGGCTTGAAACGTTCTGGCAAGAAGCGACCCATGGTGTAAGCCATTGGGTTAGTCAAGAAGAAGACTGCAAGGAATGGCAGGACCATGTAGCGCACGGGGTACCACTGGATTCCTGGCTGTGCAGCTGCACGTCCAAGTCCTTCAATCTTCTCAACACCGATGAGACGAATCAATGCGTTGACGGCGGTCAAAAGAACGACCAGCGTCGGCAGGATGCCGCCCATCAGGGATAGCAACACTTCGCCGCCTTTACTGAAGACTGCAATAAATTCTTCAGCCCAAGAAGCAAGAGTTTCTGTCATTTCACCCCTCCATTTGCTCTAACAGTTACAGGTTGTAACCGGCATAACCACATAAGCGAGGTGTCCTATGTGGCTTTCTTTCACTCACTCAGCGACAGTCGTTTCCGATTGTCGTAGCAAGGTCTCCGCCGCCATCCGGGCTGCACTTCGAACCTTGTCCTTCATGCCAGGGATGTCTCCATCGCTGGCGAGAAGGGTGAGAGAAAGTCCTTTGAGTTCAGGGCACTCCTGTGGGCGCGCGAAGACTGTGAATCCAGTCATCATTCGCGCATCAACCACGGTGTCACCCTGGTGTGCGATAGCAACGAAAGCCCGGCCACCGCGGTAGCGCTTGCCACCGAGACCGACGGCGGTACGACCCTGCGAGCGCAGAGGCTTCAGCACATCGTTGAATCGCATTGATTGCTTGTACGTCAAGAACAGCTGCACAAACCACATCACAGCAATCAACATGATCACAGTGACGACATTGTTCGTGTCGATAAAAATGGATTGGATGGTCATGATGCTTTCACTGCAGCCTCTCCATCGAGCATTCGAAGAATGGCGAGTGCGCACGAGCTGCTCAGCACCAATTCGGAGACGTAACCGCCTCGAGCCGCTCCAATGACGCCAGTAGCTTTGCCTGCGCCCGCCGCCATTCCAATCACGTAGGGGATGCGGCGCATCTGATCGAGATCCACACCAATGATGCGATCAGACCAACCGTGATCAAGTGGCTTGCCGTCGATGTCGAAGATGCGGGCTGCCATGTCGCCGGCCATTTCTTGCATCAGCGCGTCGTACGTAGCATCCGGGAGGCCTGCAGACTGCAGAAGATCCATGGTTGAAGAAGAACGCTTGCTGCCGATGCC
>JAFMIT010000192.1 GCA_017853815.1 Actinomycetota bacterium | reverse complement strand
GGCTCCCAGACTCGGTTGTCTGGGCGGTAAGGTTTGCCCCATTCCACCTTCGAGGAGCCGACCGTGCAGCCACCTTCACTTGTGCTGATACTTGCAGCCGGCGAAGGCACCCGAATGCGGTCTGATACGGCCAAAGTCCTCCATCCTGTACTCGGCAGACCAATGCTTGGTCACGTCATCAACGCTGCCGCTGGTCTCGAACCGTCCGTCATTGCGGTGGTCACGGGGTCTGGCCGCGAGCAAGTGGAGTCATGGCTCGCATCGACGTGGCCGCAGGCGCTCACGACAGTCCAACAAGAACGTCGCGGCACAGGCCATGCCGTCCGGGTAGCGCTACAAGATCTCGTCAGCCGAGGTGTCGAACTTGGCTCTGAAGTTGTGGTGCTCACTGGCGACACACCACTGCTCACAACAAAAACTCTGGAAGATTTGCTTGCTGCACATCGCGAGCAGTCTGCAGCCGCGACTGTGTTGACGGCTGTGCTTCCCGATGCCACTGGCTACGGCCGCATCATTCGCGATTCATCCGATGCGGTCGAATCGATTGTGGAGCACAAAGATGCGACACAAGCCCAGCGCGAAATCCGAGAAATCAACAGCGGCATGTATGTCTTCGCGCCAGACGCATTGATCAAGGCGCTCGCCGAACTCACCACCAACAACGCCCAGGGCGAGGAATACCTCACTGATGTGCTCGCCATTGAGCGCAGCTGGGGACTGCGTGTCGCTGCACATGCCGCCGAAATCGCAGAAGAAATCGCGGGCGTCAACGATCGCGAACAGCTTGCCGATGCTGCGGCAGCATTGAGAAATCGCATTAACCGGGCCTGGATGCGCGAAGGTGTCACCATCGTGGATCCTGCAACAACGTGGATTGAATCAGATGTGGTTTTGGCCCGTGACGTCACTCTTGAACCTTCTACGTATTTGCGTGGACGCACGGCGATTGCTGAAGGGGCAGTGATTGGGCCCGACACCACGCTCGTGGATTGCACTGTCGACGAATGTGCTCACGTTCTACGTTCGCACGCAACCGAAGCACACATTGGACCGAACGCGACAGTTGGTCCCTTCAGTTTCTTGCGCCCAGGAACAGAGCTTCATGAGAAAGCGAAAGTCGGCGCCTATGTCGAAATCAAGAACGCGATTGTTGGGCGCGGTTCGAAAGTGCCACACCTTTCGTACGTCGGCGACGCAGAGATTGGCGTCGATACCAACATTGGCGCCGCCACCATTTTCGTGAACTATGACGGCGTCAAGAAACATCGGACCGTCATCGGCGACTCTGTGCGTATCGGCTCCGACAGCATGCTGGTTGCGCCAGTGACCGTCGGCGATGGCGCCTACACGGCAGCTGGCAGCGTCATCACGGACGATGTTCCACCAGGTGCGATGGCAGTCGCCCGCGCGCGGCAACGCAACATTCTTGGGTGGGTGAAGATGAAGCGAGCCGGCTCGACTTCAGACATCGCAGCCACCAAAGCACTCAACAACCCAACCTCTGAAACGGAGAAGCAGTGACCGGGATCGAAGCCCACACCAACAAGAAGCTGATGCTTTTTGCAGGTCGTTCACATCCATCGTTGGCTCAAGAAGTCGCGAAGGAGTTGAACACCGAATTGGTTCCGACCACCGCATACGACTTTGCGAACGGCGAAATCTTCGTGCGATTCGAAGAGTCGGTTCGCGGTTGTGATGCGTTCGTGCTTCAGACCCACTCCATGCCCATCAACACGTGGATCATGGAACAGCTCATCATGGTCGATGCTCTCAAGCGCGCATCTGCCAAGCGCATCACTGTCATCGCGCCGTTCCTTGGTTATGCCCGTCAGGACAAGAAACACCGCGGACGTGAGCCGATCACTTCACGTCTCGTCGCTGACTTGTTCAAGCAGGCAGGTGCTGACCGTTTGATGGCTGTTGATCTTCATACCGCGCAGATTCAGGGCTTCTTCGATGGTCCTGTGGACCACTTGTTTGCGCTTCCGTTGATGGCCAATCACATCAAGAGCACCGTCGACACGTCTAAAGTCACCGTCGTTTCTCCAGACGCTGGCCGCGTGCGCGTCGCGGAGAAGTGGACCGATGTCCTCGGTGCACCGCTCGCGATTATTCATAAGCGCCGCGATCCGGATGTGCCGAACCAAGTCAAGATGTTCGAAGTGGTCGGTGAGGTCGAAGGTCGCATCTGTGTCATCGTGGACGACATGATCGATACTGGTGGCACCATCGCCAAAGCTGCTGAGACGCTATTCGAAGCCGGTGCCTCGGATGTGATTGTCTGCGCAACCCACGGCATCTTCTCTGACCCAGCCAAGCAGCGCCTGAGCGAATCTCGGATCACGAAGGTCATCGTTACCGATACCTTGCCGATTCCTGAGGACCGCAAGTTCGACAAGCTCGAGGTGCTCTCCATCGCGCCGCTCATCGCGACTGCGATCCGCGAGGTCTTCACCGAAGGCTCCGTGACCTCCCTCTTCGACGACAAATAACCCTGGTACGAGTTCAAAACACTCGTGGTACGAGC